>JBAWVU010000066.1:0-9888 GCA_037147135.1 Chloroflexota bacterium | reverse complement strand
GTGCGTCGCTCGCCCCCGCGTCTTCCGGCCGCTCTGCCGGTACCCCCTCGTCGCGCAACCGCCGCCTCCCTCGCCGATCCCCGTCCGGTGCGCGCAAGTGTACGGGCCGGGTCTCAGCGACGGCCGGCCGGCAGCACCCGCGGCTCACGCCATTCCTCGCGCAGCAGGCTGTACATCGCCGTGTCGCGCCACGTGCCCCGGCTGAAGAAGGACTTCCGGATCAGTCCCTCGCGGCTGAAGCCGGCCTTCTCGAGGACCCGCTGCGAGGTGATGTTGTCCGGGTGCGTCTCGGCCTGGATCCGGACGATCTCCTTGTGCAGGAAGAGATAGTCGACGATGACCTGGACCGCGTCGCTGCCATATCCCTTGCCGCGTGCCTCTGGAACGAGCATGTAGCCGATCCAGCATCCGCCGGAGGCCTTGCCGTGGGCGACGCACCCGATCGGGGTGGCGTCCCTGGTCCGGACGATGAACCAGCGTTCGTCGGGCTTCGCCTCGAAATCGCGCTCCAGCTCGGCGAGCGATGTCTGCCCGAAGGGTTCGAACTCGCCGTTGAACTCGATGTCGTTGAGCCATGCGGCCAGCGTCGGCAGATCGGCTCGCTCAGCCAGCCGCAGGTCGATCAGCTTGCCCGGAAGCATGCCTTCTCCATTCGGGGACGATCGCGCGGCGGACGATCGCGCGGCGGACGATCACGCCCATCTTGGCAGGTCACGGGGCCCCCAAGTAGCCCGCCGGCGGGCGGCGCGGACCCGCGCGCCCGGCCCGGGCGCGTGACGCCTGGGCTCGGCGGGCCCGCGCGGATGCGGCACACTGGGGTCGACACGCTCCGAACGTCCGGCAGGAGGCGAGTGCAGGGCCATGTCGAAGGCGAAGGTCAGACCCATGGAGGACGCCGACGACGACGTCGAGCCGAAGCGCGTGACGCGCGAGGGCGTCGTCACCGCCGAGCGGGCACGCGAGGGAGACCCGACCGGATCGGCCGACGCGGAAGGCGACGAGGTCCCGCCTCGGCGCAAGAAGCTCAAGACCGAGGTCTACGAGGACGAGCTCGCGAAGCTCGCGGTCGAGCTCCACAAGCTCGAGGACTGGATCACTTACCGGGGCCTGCGGATCGTCGTGCTCTTCGAGGGCCGCGACGCGGCCGGCAAGGGCGGCGCCATCAAGACGATCACCGCCGCGCTCAACCCACGCGTCGCGCGCGTCGTCGCGCTCGGCGTGCCGACGGAGCGCGAGAAGACCCAGTGGTACTTCCAGCGCTATGTCGCGCACTTCCCCGCGGCCGGCGAGATCGTGTTCTTCGACCGGAGCTGGTACAACCGCGCGGGTGTCGAGCACGTCATGGGCTTCTGCACACCCGACGAGTACGACGAGTTCCTCCGCTCGTGCCCGGAGTTCGAGCGGATGCTCGTGCGCTCCGGGATCCTCCTCTTCAAGTACTGGTTCTCGGTGAGCGAGGAGGAGCAGGAGCGCCGGTTCGTGGCCCGCCTCAACGACCCCACGAAGCGCTGGAAGCTCAGCCCGATAGACCTCGCGTCGCGGACGAAATGGGTCGACTACTCGCGCGCCAAGGACGAGATGTTCGCATACACGGACATCAAGCAGTCGCCGTGGTACGTCGTGAACGCGGACGACAAGAAGCGCGCCCGCCTGAACATGATCCGGCACTTCCTCAGCCTCGTGCCGTACGAGGCGGTGCCGGCGACGGAGATCGTCCTGCCGCCCCGCCAGACGGAGAAGCGCGAAGGCTACATGCGGCCGCCGATCACCGACATGAACTGGATCCCCGAGGAGTACTGATCGTCAGCTCGAGGGCTGGAACGTCCCGGCTCGCTGCGTCCCAGACCCTTCGCCATGGCACGCCATCGGCCGTGAACGATCCCGGAGGATGCCCCTGCAGCCCGACGGCCCCCTTCGATCAGTAGTAGCTCCCCCCGGTCTCATACGCCTTCCTGCGCTCGACGGCCGTCTTGCGCATCTCGGCATCCATCTTCTCCTGGTCCGACGTCAGCTCCAGGTAGAGCTTCCTGTAGGACTCCGGGAAGATGATCAGGCCTTCCTTCCGCTCCACGCCGGCAAGGATGATCTCGGCCGCCTCCTCCGGCGTGATCGCGTCCGGCGGGGGCGCCGTGTCGCCGAAGATGGGCGTCGCCACGTTGCCGGGACAGACCGTGGAGAAGGCGATGCCCCGGTACTCGTGCTCATACCGGAGTGACTCGGTCATGCCGGCGATCGCGTACTTCGTCGTGCAGTACGCCGCCTGGTAAGGGACCGGAAGAAGTCCCGCGATCGAGGAGGTGTTCACGATGTGCCCCGAGCCCTGCTCGAGCATGACCGGGAAGGCCGCCTGCACGCCGTGGATCACCCCCCAGAGATTGAGGCCGATGATCATCCTCCAGCCCTCGATGGTCGCCTGCTCGAACGGGATCGTGCCGCCCATGCCCGCGTTGTTGAACAGGTAGTCCAGGCGGCCGCAAACGGCGACCGCCTCGTCCACCATCCCCTGCACCGCGTCCCAGTCGGTCACATCGACGAGCGCGCAGCGGGCGTTCTCGTACGGCGCGAGCTTCTCCCGCGCCGCGTCCACGCTCGCCTGCGGGAACCCCACCGCGCTCACGAGCGCGCCGCGCTTGAGCAGCGCCTCCGCGACCGCGAAGCCGATCCCGGACGTCCCGCCGGTCACGACACACGACTTGCCTTCGAACACGTCAGACATGGCCCATTCCTCCTCGGTCACACCAGCTCGCGGGCGAGGTCTCCGCGCAGATGCGTCACCATCTTCGCGAAGACGCCCGTCCGATATTCCACGATCGGCAGGTCGGCCAGCGCGGCGATGATGTGGAACTGTGCGGGGTTCTGCAGGTAGTCCATCTTCGTCCAGGTGATCCTGCTCGCACCGGTGCTCCCGGACCGATACGTCACGTCCACCGGGTAGAGGGTGGCATGAGAGACGGCGGCACCCGGCCTGCCGATGTTGGGGATGTGGCGCCACCCCATCTGGTCGACCCGGCCGTCGGCGTTCCGGGCCACGATCTCCTCCGCGGTGAGCTCCCTGTCCAGCTGCAGCTCCATCTCCAGGAACGTCCTGCCCTCGTGGCTCGCGTGGGCCCAGATGTGGCCGTCGAGGGCGTGGTAGTCGGGGATGTCGGCGAAGACCTTCGGGATGCCGGTCTCTTCGCGGCCGCCGAGGATGGGAGCGGTCTTGTTCTCCCAGACGACGAGGGCGAACGCGCCGTCGGTGCCGGAGTCCAGGTGCCGGACGGGGGTCATCACCGCGAGCAGGGTGTACTGGCCGCCACCCATCCAGTGGACCCCGCAGCACTTCTGGTACTCGACGATCACCACCGGCTCGGTGATCTCGAACGCATCGGGCACGTACTGTGCCAGCCGCTCCTCGTCGGTGAGGTAGCTGATCGCGATGGAGGTCACGTCGTCGTACTGGAGATCGTGCAGGTCACCGCCCCGCACGCCTCCGAAATGCGCCGGCATGCGATAGGTGAAGTCGTCATCGAAATGGAACACCCGTTGGGCCCTCCTCCGTCTCAAGGTCGGTGGCATCTGAGTCGTGCGCGACTCGGAGTGGCTACACGGCGACCTCCCCGACTCCCTGCATCCGGTCGAGCACCACGAGGATGTGCAGGAGGTACAGGAGCACGCACCCGTTGGCGGCGAGGACCACGCCGATGACCGCCATCGGGAGCAGGCCCGAGAAGAACATCGTGGTGCCGAACACGATGGTCAGCGCGTTCATGATCACCGTGGCCGCGAAGAGCCTGGCGAGGATCGGCGGCCTGGGCTGGCGCGGCTCCCCGCGCCTGCTGAGGCGGGGCAGGAATGACTTCACCAGCACGATGGCCCCGCCGCACACGTTCAGCGCGCCGACGAGGTACGTCAGCAGCGGCACGAGCACGTCCGGGACGATGCACGACACGATGCCGAGCGCCGCGAAGAGGAAGCCGAAGCCGACCATCAGCCAGGAGCGCCGGAACGCGCCGATCGGCGTGCTGCCGGAGGCGACCATCTGGATGGCGAAGATGATCATCAGCAGGCCCAGCTGGGCGCTCCCGGCGAACGGAAGCGTGCCGAAGCTCACCGGAACGAGCAGCACGCCGAGCAGCAGCATGAAGACGCCCATCAGGAGAAGCGTGGCCTGGTCGATCGGGAGGGCGGCATCGCCCTCGGGCCGCTTCTCCGCCTCGGGATACTTGCGGTAGACGATCCGCAGGATCAGGGCGAGGTAGACGATGGCCGCCCCGTAGAGCAGGGCCGCGGCCGCCGTGAGAGACGTCGCCAGCAGGCTCGGCACGAGGATGAGCACGCCGACGAACATCGACAGCACGTAGACGGCACCGGAGCTGAGGATCAGGTGCCGGAAGACGCCGCCGTACGTCGCCCAGGTCCTGAGCTTGTCCCTCGCAAGGATCATCTGAAGGAGAAGCAGGAGCCCACCCGGGCCGAAACAGACGAACAGCAGGATCCGGGGGATCTCGCTGAGAGCGTCGGGGATGAAGCAGGTGACGATGCCCACTGCCGCGATGGCGACTCCGATCACGAGCGGGAGCTTCGATCTGCGCATGTCCCCGAACGGCGTCTTCCCGAGCGCGACCGTCTGCACCGCGAACATGACGAGCAGCAGCCCGTACAGGCCGTCCTCGTAGTACGGGAGCGCCCCGGTGGACACCGGAAAGAGGAGTACCCCGGTGATCAGCAGCGTCATCGCTGCGATCAGCAGGATCACCACCTCGAGCGGAAGGTCCGCCTCTTTCAGGATCCCGTGGTTCGTCATGTTGCGAGGCCTTTCACATCGGAGGCCAGCCTGCCGGGGTCGTGCCGCTCACTGCGGCGATCCGTTGAGACGACGCCCGACGCGATGAGGTCGGTCGACGGCCGGAGCGATGCATCGGCCGGACCCACTCGAGCCCGTCCCCTACTTCGCCGGTGGGTTCTCGTAGATGTCCGACGAGATGACGCTCGAGAGGAGCGTGTCGTTGAGCTGCGCGTACGGCCCGTCGTACTTCGGCGGGGCGAGCTGGTCAGCCGACCACACGACCTGGTTCCGCGCATTCCACGCGTACTCGGAGACCGTCGCCTGGCCGAGGGTGATCTTGTCTTTCGAGACATCGATCGAGAACAGGTCGGTCGCGATCGCGAACGGGCCCTTGTACCAGCTCTGCACCCGCGCGACGGCCGCCGGCCGCGTGTCCTCGTTCACCTGGAAGTGGGTCGCGACGCCCAGGCGCGGCTGCGTCTGGCTGAGGATGTAGCCGAGGGCAAGCTCGGGCGTGTGCGAGCTGTCCTGGACCTCGGTAGCCATGTCGAGGGCCTGGTCGTAGCCCGGATCGCCGGACACGAGCCCGCTGTTCGCCGTCACCCAGACCTCGGGCGGCACCACCATCTCGTGGACGAGGACGTCCACCCCCTTCGCGTTCGCGAGGACGTACTCGTTCGGCCGCGTGTCGCCGGTGAAGACCATCGAGAGGCCGTTCCAGTCGAGCCGGTAGCTGATGCTCCCGTCACGGTCGTGGACCGCGGGGAAGTGGGTGATCTTCACGCCGTTCGCCTCGTACGCGACGCCGGTCTCCATGTACGACAGCTCGTGCGTGACGATGTCGTAGCCGTCGCCCTGATCGACGGTGCCGGTCGGCAGGAAGCTGAAGGCCTCCTCGTGCCACTTCATGAGCGCCTTGAGGTTGGTGCCGAAGGCGGCGATCCCCTCGTCGGCGGAGTCGCCCGACGGGCCGTACAGGTTGAGCGGCGTCTTCCGGTCCTGCGCGACCCCCATCGTGTAGAGGTAGACGAGGTCGCTCGTGTGGTCGCCGTGGAGATGCGTGATGAAGATGTTCGTCATGTGCCCGGGCGAGATCCCCATCGCGTTGTAGTTCGCCGCGACCCCGGAGCCGAAGTCGAAGACGAACGAGTCGCCGTTCCCGAGCTCGACGTACACGCTGTTCGCCTGCTGTGCGAGCCGCACGAGGAAGGAGGACCCGAGGATGGTGATCCGCATGTGGTCGGCCGCGAGCGCGGTGCCGGGCGTGTAGACGCCGATCGGCTCGGTCGACCAGCTCGCGCCCTTGTTGCTCACGGCGTCGGCCGATCCGGTCGCCCCGCCCGTCGTGGAGCACGCGGACAGCGCCACGAGCGCGCCGATCACGAGCGCCGCCACTGCGGCGACGGGGCGGCTGGTCCGCATGCGCGGACGCGAGTGGGCGGTTCGACGGATCATCGCGCGCTCCTCGTCGGAACGGTCGCGCGATCCCGGCTGCGTGCCGGATCCGGCGCGATCCCGTGCAGGCTCCATCCGACACGGGGTCGGCCGACGCGTCAAGGTGAGGATGGCCCCGATCGATCGGGACGGCCGGCACTCCGACGAGCGCCGCGGGCCCGCCACCGCCCCGGTACGGCCCGCTACGATTGCCGGAGCGGCGCCCGCGCGGAGCGGTCCGCTGGGGACGCGGCGACGCGCCGCGGGACGGAGGCCGACGGATGACCACGCCTGAGGGCACGGACCACGACGCCGGCCGCGACACGACGGGCCGACTCGCCCTCGCCGCTGCCATCGTCCTCGGTATCGCCGCGGTCTTCACGGCCTGGGGCGCATACCGGGCCAACCTCACCTCGGACGTGGTCATCAGGAGCTACGCGGAGCAGCAGGTTCTCATGGCGCAGGCCACGGAGACCTACGGCCTGGCCGACCAGCAGTCATCGATGGAGGAGCAGTTCTTCCTCTCGTACGCGATCAACTCGGCACAGGACAACGCCGAGGCCACCGCGTACCTCGAATACGCGATGAGCAACGAGCTCTGGGCGGCCGTCGAGTGGTGGATTGCGCAGCCCGTCGCCACGGGACCCGGCACTCCGTTCGTAGAGGAGAACCCGGCCTTCGCCGGATTGCCCAGCCAGCAGCTCGCCCGCACCGCGGACGACCTCGTGGCGCAGGCCGAGGCGAAGCGCGTGCTCGCCGAGACCGCGAACGCCGACAGCGATCGCTTCGAGCTTTCCAACGTCTTCTTCGCCATCGTGCTCTTCATCGCCGGCGTCACGGCGCTGGTCACACGCAGGCGGATCCAGCTGGGGCTGCTGGGCCTCGGCGTCGTCATGCTCGTCATGGGGATCGCGATCCTGGTCACCACGCCGGGCTGGACCACGCTCCCCTGACGCGGGCATCCTCCCGTCGGCCCGAGCCTCCGGTCGGACGGGCCCGTCAGCGCCCCCGGATCTGCCAGCTCTTCCCTTCGGTGCCAACGGAGGGCGCGTAGACCATCTCGACGCGGTGCATCTCGCGGATCGTCCGGGCGCCGAGGGCCGCCATCGACTGCCTCAGCGCCCCCATGAGGTTCTCCGTCCCGTCCGCGACATGGGCCGGCCCGAAGAGGATCCGCTCCAGCGACCCGACGGTCCCCACCCTGATCCGCATCCCCCGCGGGAGCGTGGGCGACGGCGCCGCCATACCCCAGTTCGTGCCGCGCCCGGGGGCCTCCTCCGCCCGCGCGAGCGGCGAGCCGAGCATGACGGCGTCCGCGCCGGCCGCGATGGCCTTGGCGATCTCGCCGCCGCGCCGCATCCCGCCGTCGCCCACGACGGGGACGTAGCGGCCGGTGGCGGCCATGTACGCGTCACGCGCGGAGGCGACGTCGCTGATCGCGGTCACCTGCGGGACGCCGATCCCGAGGACCTCGCGGGTCGTGCACGCGGCTCCCGGGCCCACGCCCACGAACACGGCCGCCGCGCCCTGCTCCATGAGCGCGTACGCGGCCTCCGCGTTCGTCGTGTTGCCGACGGCGACGGGGATCGGCATGAAGCGGGTGAACTCCGCGAACGCGAGCGGCTCGTAGCCGGTCGCGAGGTGGCGGGCGCTGCTCACCTGGCTCTGGACGAGGAAGAGGTCGGCGCCGTGCTCCGCGCAGAACGGGCCCCAGCGGCGCGCGGCGACCGGCGTGGAGGCGATCGCGACCCGCGAGCCCGTGGCACGGACCTCGGCGATCCGCCGCGCCACGAGATCCTCCCGCAGCGGCGTGCCGTAGGCCTCGGCGAGGACGTCCCCGAGGTCCGCGTCCGGGGCCGTCGCGATCCGCTCGAGGACGAAGTCCGGGTCGTCGAAGCGCGCCTGCACGCCCTCGAGGTTGAGGACGGCAAGGCCGCCGAGGGCGGCGAGCGCGCCGGCGAACCTGGCGTCCACGACCGCGTCCATGGCCGCGGCGAGGACCGGGATCGGCAGGCCGATCCCGCCGATCTCGGCCGAGAGGTCGACGTCCGCGGGGTCGACCGTGTCCGTCCCCGGGGCGAGCGAGACGTCCTCGAAGCCGAAGGTCGGGCGGATCGAGTCGACCTTCGAGCGGAAGGCACGGCGGGCGGCCGAGTCGGTGCTCATCCGGCCGGCCGGTGGGTGACGACCATCAACGCTGGGACCTCCTGCGACGGGTGCGCTCGCGTGGCGGCCATTCTACCCACGAGACTCCGGGGACCGCGCCGAGGCGGGCCTCGGGCCCCGCCCCCGACCCTCGCTACCGCGGCAGTCGGCGGCCAGCCAGGTCGAGCTCGAACCACGGCGCCCGCTCCGGGTCGAGGATGTCCCGGCGGATCCGGTCGACGGCTTCACGATAGCCGGGCCACACCACCTCGCGATGGGCCGCGGCGGGATCGAGCCAGCGCATGGCGTCGTGCTCGTGCGAGAGGCTCGGCGCGACGTCCGGCCGGATCCGGACGGCGAAGACCGCCGCGAGCACGACCGCGTCGAGACTCGGCTCGTGGAACTGGTTGACGAGATCGAGGTCGTAGAAGGATTCGACGTCGTCCGCCCCGAGCCCAGTCTCCTCCCGGAGCTCCCGGAGCGCCCCGAGGGCGATGCGCTCACCGGGCTCGAGCGAGCCGGAGACGCACTGCCAGAGCCCGGAGAGGATGCGGCCGGGGGCGCGGCGCAGGAGGAGGATCTCCGCGCCGAGGGGCGCGGCGGGGCCCGAGCCCTGCACGCGGAAGATCCAGCAGTCCACGATGTCCGGCCGGAGCGGGCTCACGACGGGGTACCCGCACAACGGCCGTCCCCGGGGATCATCGATCCTCCACCACGAAGACCTCCTCGCCGAGCATGTCGGTGATCCGGACGGCGATCGGCAGATCGGAGCCATCCGGCCGCGCGACCGTGTAGGAGCCGGAAACGAGATCCTGGCGCCGCTCCGGGATGTCGGCCAGGCCCACGTTGAAGACCGTCCCGTCGTGGGCCGGGTCGATGAAGACAGAGTCCACCATCGCCCGCCAGTCGTCGATCTGCGGGGCGAGGACGCCCTCCTGGGCGGACAGCCGTTCGGCGATGGACGGCGAGATGAAGTCGTCGATCCGCACCTCGACGCTTCCGCCGTCGACGGTGAAGCTCACGCGGGCTCTCGCGGGCCGGTGCTCGAAGAACTTGCCGTACTTCGGGTCCGTCCGCAGCTCAATCAGCCGAATCTTGTTGACCGGCCGTACGGAGTTGTGGTCGGCCAGCCAGCCTTCACACGCGAGCTCGCGGCCGAGGCTGACGACCGCTGCGTCGCGCGGCTCATCGGGCCGAAGCTCCAGCTCGCGGGCCACCGCCTGGAGGTCGAGGGGCGAGCACGGGTGGTTGAACCCGACGATGCAGAGCAACTCCCGACCGAGGGTGCCCTGGAAGAACGGGTCGGTCTTCGTCCGGTCGGCGCCCAGATGCTCAACGGCGAGGTTGACCGCCTCGTTGTGCTGGATCTGGAGGTCGTAGTCGTTGACCCGGTAGACGCCGAACCCGAGCTGCGCTGGCTTCGGCGGCGAGTCGTCGGCGATCGTCAGCTGCTCGCGGCCAGCGGCGGCGACCTGCTCCTCGATGATCGACGCCAGTCGCTTCTCGGTCGTCTGGATGGCTCCCTTGTTGATGTCCGCGCC
>JBAWVU010000065.1:0-10010 GCA_037147135.1 Chloroflexota bacterium | reverse complement strand
GGTCCGGGGGATGGAGTCGCGCCCCGCGGCGGCTCGAGCGGGCCCGTGCGCGCCGTCGTGGTCGACCCCGGCCCCAGCCCGTCGCCCGCGTTGCCCCCGGGTCCGTTCCCGGATCCCGCGCTCCGGGCCGCGCTTGACGACGCGAAATGGCGCTACGGCCTGCCCGGCGTGGCCGTGGCCGTCCTGGCGTCGGACGGCCGGTCGTGGACCGGCGAGGCGGGCGTCGCCAACGTGACGACGCGGCGGGCCGTCGCGCCGACGACGCCGTTCTCGCTCGGCAGCATGACGAAGACGTTCACCGCCGCACTCATCCTCCGGCTCGTGGAGGACGGCGTGCTCGGCCTCGACGACCGGGTCATCCGCTGGCTGCCGGAATACGCGGGCCGGGCCTTCCTCGGCGCGACCGCCGCGCGCCGGGGTGCCATCACGATCCGGATGCTCCTCGCGCACACGAGCGGGCTCGATGACTACCTCGGGAGCTACGCGCTCGACGCGAAGCTCCGCGCCGACAAGCGGAGGGTCTGGACCCCGTCGGCTCTCATCCCGTACATCAGGAAGCCGTGGTTCGCGCCGGGGACCGGCTGGGCGTATTCGAACACGAACTACCTCCTCCTCGGCCTCATCGCGGAGCGCGCGACGGGGACGAAGTACGCGACGCTCGTACGGACCCGGATCCTCGACCCGCTCGGGCTCGCGTCCGTCTACACCCAGGTGGCGGAGCCGGCCCGGGGCTCTCCGGCCAAGGGCTACGACTTCGCCACTCTCTCGCGGACCGCGAAGGCGGTCTCATGGAGTGACGGGACGAAGGTCATGCCGTTCACCGCCGTCACCTCCGCGGCGGGCGCGGCGGGGGCGATGGCCGGCACCGCGGCGGACATCGCCCGGTGGGGCCTCGCGCTCTACGGCGGCGGGTTCCTGCAGCCGAGCTCGCTCGCGGCGATGCTCTCGTTCGATGGCACGGCTGCACCCGGTGCGGCCGACGACTACGGCCTCGGTGTCGGGCGCCGCATCGTGGGGGAGCGGCTGACGTACGGCCACAGCGGCCGCCTCGCCGGGTTCCGCGGCGTCGTCCGCTGGGTGCCCGAGCTCGGCGTCTCGATCGCCGTCCTCACGAACCAGGACCGCTACGACCCCGACCGCGTCGTCGAGAAGCTCCTCGGCGCCCTCGCGCTGGTGGGGCCCCAGCCGTCGTCGAGCCCGTCGCCCACGCCCTCGCTCGCCGCGTACCCTTCGCCCTCGACCTTCCCGACGCCGGAGCCCTCGGCGGTCCTCACGCCACTCCCGTAGTCGGCGACGCTACTCTCGAGCCCACCGCCGGACTGCAGGTGACTGGAGCCCTGCCTACCCGGCGTACGTCTCGAGGACCCGGTAGACGGCCTCGGTGCCCCAGTCAACCGCGCCGACCGGGATCCGCTCGTCGGCGCCGTGGGCCATCGTCGCGAAGTCGTAGCCCGCGGGGAGCTCCATCGGCGTGTAGCCGTAGCTCTGGATCCCGAGCCGCGCGAAGTGGCGGCCGTCCGTCGTCGCCATCGTCACGAAGGGCACGGGGATGGCCTCCGGGTCCTGCGCCCGCAGCGCCGCGCCCAGGGTCTCCAGCAGCCCGAGGTCCAGGTGGTCGGGGCACGGGTCGAAGGCATCGACGCGGACGTCGGCGTCCGGCCCCAGCAGGTCCCGGACCTCGCGGACCAGGTCGTCGGCGTCGAAGCCCGGGAGGACGCGGCCGTCGAGCACCAGCTCGACCTCGCTGGGGATGACGTTGTGGCGCACCCCGCCCCGGACGATCACCGGGCTGACGGTGTTGTGCAACAAGGGGTCGAAGACACTGGCGACCTGCGGGCCCGCCAGCCGGAGGACGCGGTCGGTGAGCGCCGGCGTGCAGAGCTGCCGGAGGACGGCTGCCTGCGTCCGCGGGAGCGCGTCCGCGATCGCCCCGATCATGGCGCGGACCGGCGGCACGACGTGGACCGGGAGCCGACGCCGATCGAGCCTTGTCAGCGCCCGCCCGAGCCTGGCGGTCGCGCCGCCCGTGTGCCGGAACGACGCGTGGCCGCCCGGACCGCGGAACGTCGCGGTGAGGACGCAATGCTGCTTCTCCGCGACCTGGATGGGGTAGATCCGGCGCCCACCGAGGTGCACCGTGAACCCGCCGGCCTCCTCCAGCGCGTACCGGACTCCCGCGAACAGTTCGGGATGGTCGTCCACGAGGAAGCGGGCGCCGAACTCCCCGCCGGCCTCCTCGTCGGCGAGCACCGCGAGGATGATGTCGCCCGCAGGGGCCAGGCCGCGCTCGCGCGCACGGAGGAACGCCGCGACCTTCATCGCGACCGAGCCCTTGTCATCGAGGGTGCCGCGGCCCCAGATGAAGCCGTCGCGTTCCACGGCATCGAACGGCGGCACCGACCACTGCTGGTCCGCGACCGGCACGACATCGACGTGGCCGTACAAAAGCAGTGGCGGCGCCTCTCCCCGGCCCGCGAGGCGCGCGACGAGGTTGGGCCGTGCCGGGTCGAGGGCGAACAGCTGCGACTCGATGCCACCCGACCGGAGCAGGTCGCGGACGAAGAGGACGCAGTCACGCTCACCGCCCGGCGGGTTGACCGTCGGGAAGCGGATGAGCCGCTCGAGGATCTCGCGCGGCGTCATGCGGGTTGCGGTATCCGGGGTCACGTGGGGCACCCTCTCGCGTCGGTCGGTCTCGACCCATGCTACCGGTCGGCCGCCACCCGGCCCTCCGCCGATCCCATCTCCCGGTCTCCATCCGCATCCGCAGCGCTGGTAGCCTGTGGACATCCAGCCCGTACCCGAGGGCAGACCATGACAGAGTCCATGCCGCAGCCGGTGTCGCAGCCCACGCCGCAGCCGGTGTCGCAGCCCACGCCGCAGCCGACACCCGTGCCCGCACCCCCGTTTCAGTCCGCGCCCCAGCCGACGGGGCAGCCGATGAGGGCGCCCACGTCGCAGATCATGAAGATCCTCGTGGCGCTCAACGTGGTCACGCTCGTGGCGGTGGTGCTCCTCGGAGCGTTCAGCGCCATCAACGTCGCCGACGCGAACCAGAAGATCGCGAGCGTCGCGGCGTCGTTGCCGCCCGGCGGCGTCGCGAGCTCCGCCGACGTGCAGGCAGCGACCGCGGCTGCCCAGGGCGCCGAGCATGCCGTCGCCGACCTCACGGTCCAGGTCACCGCGCTCAACGCGGATCTCGCCGCCGTCCGGTCGCAGGTGGCCGAGATCGCCGCCGGGGCAGCCGCGCCGTCTCCGGGCCCCACGCCGACGCCCGACGGCGCGATCGCGGGCATCGTGTCGAAGCTGGAGGAACTGCAGACAGTCGTGACGCACCTCCAGGAGGACCTGGCAGCGATCAACGGCCTCGTGCAGACCGTGTGCAGCGCGCTGGGCAGGTGCTGATCACATCCATCGACCGGGGAGTCGGCGCTTCCTCCTCGCCTGCTGCCCGGCCGCTGTCGTCTTCCTCGGCGGGGTGGACGCCGGGGTAACGCCTGCCTGGAGCGTGATCACGGTCGGACGGCGCGGGTTCTTCGGCCGAGATGCTGCGTCTCTCGTGGCGCGCTCACGATCTCGCTCCAGGAGACCCACGAGGGGCTCGTCACCGTGGCTGGATTCTCCTTGCCGAGGTCGACCTCGATCCAGGCCGGGGGGAACCAGCCCGCGTTCGAACTGGTGTCGACCAGGCCGTCGAATGCCCCGGACGGCGGTCCGGCGGCAGTCGCCGACGGGGCCCGGACCTCCCGGCCGTCGTCAAGTCCGTTCTCGACGACGGGCCCGACAGGATGCGTCGGGGCCGGCGTCGCGGCGCAACGGGGGCCAGCGGCGAGCGGCGACGGGGTCGCTCCCGGCGCCAGGACCTGGATCTCGGGCCAGGCGGCGATCGATCGGCTCTCGAGTGTCGTGGCCCGGACGTACCGGATGCGTGACACGGGTGCCACGGACGTCTGCGTCAGCCACTCGCCGTCGCGCGTGGACCCACGGAACTCGGCGAGCACGATCTCCGTTCCGTGCGACGCGCCCCCTGAAACCCGGTGGACGCTCTCGCCCTCCACGGCCTGCGAGACGAGGAGCCTGGCCGTCCTGCGAAGAACCCGTCGTCGAGGTCGAGCTCATCGGTCCCGAGGTGAGCCCATCAACAGGTCCAATGGTCGTCTGCGACGGTTCCGCCAACGACCCGCCGGACCGCGTAGTCTACCCGTGTCGGAGAGCCTGAGCCGTCAGAGTTTCTACAGCAGATCCGGGACGCGACCGTGGCCTGTCGCCCCGGCTTCCCGAGAGCCCTGATCGAGTTCCAGCGCCGGTTCTCGACGGAGGAAGCGTGCGAAGCCGATCTCGTGGAGTGCCGCCGGCCCGATGGGTTCCGCTGCCCCCCTCGCAGTCGGCACTGCTGGCGGGAGACGTGCTGCCGGAGCCGCGCGGGCGAGGCCCCGTGCTCACACAGCCGGCGGGCACGTTCCCTGAGATGGCGCAGACCTCGATCGATGACGATGTGTTCTTGAAGAGGTGGAGGTTCCCCGTGAAACGGACTCTCTGTGTAGCGTGTTTGTTCGTTGTTGCTCTCTCTGCAGGGTGCAGCGCCAGCAACACTGCACCGGCATCTCCGGCTGCTATTCCCGATCTCGTCGGAACATGGACTGGTCCCGTGAAAGGCTATATTGAAGGGGTGGGTTTCGGGGAATCAACAAACGCTGTCATGACGCTTGTGGTTACCGAACAGAGAGATCGCTTGTTCACTGGGTATATGCTCTTCCCCTTGCTGTCCGGCGAGACGAGAACCGAGGGATTTGCCGGTGTGATCGACCGTGATGGAAAGACCCTGCATCTCGTCGAATACACCACAGGCTATGACGACGGGACGATAGTATCAGCCAATGAGATTGAATTGGTGAACTTTGACGATAGCGAACCCGCCATGCTCGGCATCGATACCCTGAAGAGAAGTCAGTAAGTGGATAGGACCTAGAGTCTCGCGCTTCTGCGGAGGGAAGACGACCTCTCGGTATCCGATTCTGCGCGGGAACGCTTGTACCTTGACGAACCGTTCGGGACGGGCGGCGAAGGCGCCGGAGAGCATGGCGGCCCGATCCTGCGCGAGATCATCGGTCCCGAGGTCAGCCCATCAACAGGTCCGGAGGTCGTCTGTGGCGGTCGTGCAGACGGCCCGGACCGCGTTACCTACCCGTGTCGGGGAGCCTGAGCCGTCAGAGCTCTTGCAGCAGATCCGGGACGCGACACCTGGCGTCGCGATCGGCCACGCCACGGCGCACGCCATGGCGGCCCGTGCATCGAAACAGGGCATCCTGCGCGGGCCGACGGGCTGTCCCGACACGGCCGAGGTCGTCGGCAACCGGAGGCGCCGGGCGTCGTCGGAGGCTACGGGCCGAGCGGCTGGGCGGGGGCGTCCATGGCCACCTGCTCGAGCAGTGCCGGGTCTGCCGCAGCCGCGTCGGCGAGCGGCAGGCACCCCTGATCCGCGTCGAACACGGCATAGCGGTCGTAGTAGCTCCACGCCAGGCCCGAGTCGTACGGGTACTGCGTCCTCCGCGAGAGGCTCTCCAGTGTGTCCCCGGGATACACCACCTGCCCGGGCGTCCACTGCGACGTGGGCGCCGGATCCGGCGCGCCCCCCTGTGCGCTACCGCCCAGGAAGCCCCCCTGGCGGCGCTCCACGACGAGGAGCACCCGATCGGTCGTGTTCGTGACGGCGAGGTTCCACGTCAACGCCCACGCGCCGTCGTTGAGCGTCTCGAAGCTCGTGTCCGTCACCGTGACGCTCACGGCCCCGGGCGGCACGGAGCAATCGCTGGCTGGCTGCGGCGCGTCGCCCTGTTGGTCGGGCTGAGCAGCGCCGCCCGCGACTCCCTGCTGGGGTCCGCCGTCGGACGGCTGCGGCGCGTCGACCTGCTGGGCAGGCTCGGCCGGAGCGCCCGCGTCCGGAGCCGGGGCGCCACCCGTGGACGGACGCGACAGGAGCGCCAGCACGATGACGATGAGGGCGACCCCCGAGAGCCCGAGACCGAGGCCGATGACGCGGATCCTCTGCCTGAACCAGGGTGCACGCGGACTGGCGCCCAGGGGCTTGGCGTCCGTGCCCTCGGCCAGGTCGACGAGCTGGTCGTACGCGGCGAGGTCCTCGGCGAGGCTCGGACCCGGAGGTGTCGAGGCGCTCGAGGCGGCCGCAGGAGCCGACGACGGCGCGGAGGCCGACGCGGGCGTGGATGGCGGCGGCTGCATCACGTGCGGGTTGAGCCCGCCCTGTTCCGCTGAGTCCACGGCAAGGCCGAACCACTCCGTCTCGAGGCCAGGCGGGCTTGTCGGGGATCCCGGTCCGGGATCCGGAGGCGGTTCGGCCCCTGTCGTCGACCCGGGCTCGGGCGTCGAGCCGGAACTGGCTGCGTTGTCGCCGTCCATGCGTCGGTCTCCAGTCCGTCGCGGGACCCCGTCCAGGGTCGATAGCCGTCCGTCGCACGGCGGCATCCCGCGCCGCCCACGCGCCTCGGCCGCCCGGCCATCACCACCCTACGAGCGCGACGGGAGCACGGCTACGGCCAATGGGCACGTCCGGGACGAGGTCCGAGTGGGCGGGTGCGCTCCCGAGGGGGGCCCGTGGGGATCTCCGCCATTGTCGGCCCGGCGGTCCTCGATCGTAAAGACGGGATCGAGCCGCAGACCGCCCCAGCTGTCGCTCACTGCGTGCAGTGCGTGCTCGCCGAGTGCGACCGAGTCGTGCACGTGGACGCCGATCGGCCGCCACGAGAACCCGTCGCCACCCCAGGAGATCCCCTGTTGGTCGACCACCCGTTTCGCCGGGACCTGCGTGATCGCGAGCGACGTCAGCGGCTCCCCGCACTTCAGCCACCGACCACGTGCTCGCCCGGCACGACGCGCTACGGTGCCGGCGCTGCCGCCAGGCCGGCGAGGAGGCGGAGCACCGGCAGGGCCGTGGCGAGGCCATCCGCGATCACGTCGGGCAGGTCCGCCGAGAACGCATCCTCGTCCGAGAGGCGCCGGTCGAAGAAGATGTCCTTGAGCTTGAGCAGCTCGGCGTCGGGATGGTCCGCGGGGAACCCGGCCGGCATGCGCTTGAGGCGCTCCCCGGCGACCCGCCCGAAGGCACGCACGAAATCGGGGTCTTCCAGCGCGGCGTGGACCTCGGCTGGACGGCTCGCGACTGCCGTCCTCCAGGCGACGACCAGTGCTGGCTCCGGATGCCAGAGGCCGCCGCCGAGGAAGACCTCGCCGGGTCCGAGGCTGAAGTAGCCGCCCGGACCACCACCTGCCCACGGGAAGCTCGCGGCGACGTTGGTCTTGTAGGGCGACTTGTCCTTCGAGAAGCGGACATCGCGGTAGAACCGGAACGGCGAGCGAGCCGGATCGGCGACCAGCGGGATGTCGCGCGCCGCGAAGCGCTCGCCGAGCGCGACGCACAGCTCCTCGAGCGGATGCTTCAGCAGCCGCTCGTACTCAGCCTTCCGCGGCTGGAACCACGCCCGCTCGTTGTTGGTGGCGAGCTCGGCGAGGAACTGCACCCCCTCGCGGGAGAAGCCGTCGAAGCCCATCGTCTACCCCCTCATGGTCGCGGCCGCGGTCGGGGGCGCCGTCAGGGCGCCGGTGGAACCGTGTAGTCCCACGTCCCGGTCGCGTCGATCTTCACGGATCCGTCGGTGTTCGCGAGGTTCGTGCACGTGAACGTGGCCTCACCACTCCCGGGCAGGTCCTTCGTCACCGTGATGGCGCACTCGCCGTTGGTCGACGCGAACGAGTCGGAGGGCTTCGACCCGGACGGGAGCACCACCGTGAGGGCGAGCGTCACGGCCGTGGTCGACGTCCGGGCCGTGGGATACGTTCCGACCGTGGCAGGACCCTGGTACGTGACCGCACCGGTCTGGACGTTCCCGTACTCGACGGACATCCAGTCGCCCCCGGCCCCGTAGCGGTTGCCGCGCTGGAGCGATGCCGGGTACGAGAGTGAGTAGCCGCCGGTCATGTGGACGGTGGCCGCACCGCCCGAGAACGTCGCGGAGACATCGAGGGGCGTGCCCGTGGGGGTCGATGAGCCGCAGCCCGCCATGAGGATGGCGGCGACGAGGGCAAGGGCGACCACGGTCGCCGACCGCGTGGACCGAGCGTTCATGTGTCCTCCTTCTGCGGGTAGCGTCTCCCGCGGGTCTCGTGCCAGGCAAGGGCCGACCGGCCCACGGAGGCTCTCGGGGTTGCCCGGTCGCCCGACCCTCGACCCGGGCGTGGCGCAGGTGCGAAGATGTCGACCATTGACCACGCCGGGCGACCCGCCGGGTCGCCGCGCCGGAGCCACCGGGAGATGCGTCGCATGGGCTGCGTCATCACGTTGATCGGAGTGATCGCCCCACGGCTCATCATCCTCGCGGGGTGGGCGAGCGACCCCGTTCGCTGGGGCTCCGCCTTCGGATCGCCGATCTGGCCGATCCTCGGCTTCCTGTTCGTGCCCTGGACGACGTTCTTCTTCGTCCTGTTCGAGCCCGGCGGCTTCGGCGTGGTCGAGCTTGTCGTGCTCGTGTGCGCCGTGCTCGCTGACGTGGGCACGTGGGGCGGCGGCCTCTTCGGCAACCGCAAGCGGATCTCGAACTATCGCGACCTGTAGGTGCGGGCACCAGGGCCGGAGGTCGCCATGGATCGATACCTGCGGGACCTGGAGGCGATCGACGCGTTCTCGGGCGTCGTGCGCATCACGGTCGGTGACGACGAGCGCTTCGCGGGTGCATACGGCTTCGCCAGCCGGGCCTGGCGTGTGTGGAACACGCTGGACACGCGCTTCGACACGGCCTCGATCACCAAGCTCTTCACGGCCGTAGCGACGCTCCAGCAGGTCGACGCGGGAGCGTTCGGGTTGGACACGAGCGTTGTCGGCTACCTGGGCCTCGTTGGCACGGCGATCTCGCCGCAGGTGACCGTCCGCCACCTCCTCACCCACACCTCCGGCATCGGCGACGACGCGGACGAGGAGGCCGGCGAGGCCTACGAGGAGGTCTACCGCACCCGGCCGAACTACGCGGTCCTCGAGACGGCCGACTTCCTTCCCCAGTTCGCCCACCGGCCGCCGAACTTCGCCCCCGGCGAGGGCTGTCGGTACAACAACTGCGGCTACGTGCTGCTCGGCCTCATGGTCGAGCGGGCGACCGGCCGGCCGTACCGCGACGTCGTCCGCGACGACGTCTTCGCGGCCGCCGGGATGGCGGACTCGGGCTTCCTGCGCGTGGATCGCGCGAACGAGCGGCTCGCCGAGGGCGCCGATCCCATCCGTGACGACGCGGGCGCGATCGTCGGCTGGAAGCGGAACATCTACTCGTTCCCGCCGATCGGCTCACCCGACAGCGGTGCGGACGTGACCGCCGCCGACCTCGACCGATTCCTTCGGGCGGTCCGCGAGGGCCGGCTCCTGTCGGCCGAGTCGACCGCGGCCTTCCTCGCCCCGCAGGTCGTCCACGACGTGCGGGGCGGCTGGACCCAGCACTACGGCCTCGGGCCCTGGTTCCGCGTGGACGACGACGGGACGCTCGTCTTCCTCGAGAAGGAAGGCGCGAACCCGGGGGTCAGCGGGCTCATCCGCCACTACCCGGCGCGCGACCTGACCGTCGTCATGCTCTCGAACCTCGAGGACGGCGTCTGGGATCCCATCCGCACCGTCCACGCGATGGTCCTCGAGGGCGCGTTCGACTGACGGCGCGCTCCGCGGCGCCGCGATATACACGAGGCGTCGTGGGCCTCACCACTCCTGAGACCCGACCACCTCGACGATCTTCTCGAGGATCTGCGCGAAGAAGGGCGCGTGGCCCCCGAGTGCGACGGTCGTCAGCGCGACGTCGTATCCGGCCGCCGTGAGCTCGCGCTCCAGGCCCTCCGCGACGGCGAACGGCACCTCGGGGTCCATGTCGCCGTGGACGAGCCGGACGATGAGGGAAGGGTTGTTCCCGACATGCGAGACACCCTCGGTGAACGTGCGCACCGCGGGATCTGCGTCGTAAGCC
>JBAWVU010000064.1:0-10012 GCA_037147135.1 Chloroflexota bacterium | reverse complement strand
CGGCCGCCCCGTGAGGCGCCCGTACTCCGCGAGGAGCAGCTCGACCTGGCGCTCCCAGCAATAGGTGTCGTGCGCCGCGGCGAGCGCCCGGCGCCGGTACGCGCGCCGCTCGTCAGGGGTCGCATCGAGGATCGCGCGGATCGCCGCGGCGATCGCGGCCGGGTCCGTGGGATCGCAGAGGAGGCCGCAGCCGGTCTCGGCGACGATCGGCGCCATCCCCGGCAGGTCGCTTGCGACGACCGGGACGCCGACCGCCATCGCCTCGAAGAGCTTGTTCGGGGTCGTGAGCCGGTGGTTGAGCGTCGTCGGCTGGATGGGCATGGCGACGACGTCGGCGGACGCGACCCACTCGAGCAGCTCCGTCGGGGGGACCGCGGGCAGGATGCGCACCCGCGCCCCGAGGCTGGGATGGGCAAGCGCGGGATCGGCCGCGGCGCGCTCGAGATCGGCCTGGAGCACCCCGTACCCGAGGAGCACGAGGACCGCGTTTGGGACGTCGCGGATCGCCTCGACGAGCTGTTCGATCCCGCGGTCGCGCGAGAAGCCGCCGTGGTAGAGGACGACCGACGTGTCGGCAGGGAGGCCGAGGCGCGCGTGGAACCGGCGCTCGGGAGGCTCGGGCGGGTCGAAGCGGTACGCGCAGTTCAGGACGATGAGCGGGAGCGGGACGGACCAGCGCTCCGCCATGACCTCCGCGTACGGCAGGTTGACGGTGACGACGCGGTCCGCGCGACGCGCCCATCCGCGCTCGGCGCGCCCGAGGACGGCGCGGAGCGGACGAGGCAGGCGGGCGAGGTTCGCCGCGTCGACGTAGATGTCCCGCGCGTCGTAGACGACCCGGGCCCGCTGCCGTCGCGCGACGCCGAGCGCGACCGGGATCCCCATGTACGCCATCCCGTGGACGAGGTCGACGGCCGGGGCCATCGCGCGGGTCGCCCGAGCCTGCGAGCGGACGGTGAGCCCGATCGCGATGAGCCGCCTCGCACCGGCGACGATGCGCCGTGCGCGCGCCGTGGGCCCACCTCCGCGCGCAACGACCGGCACCTCGTCGACGCCGGGTGCGTCGGCCGCCGGGGCGGTCGGCGGGGCGTTCCCCGGGGCGGTCGCAGGGGCCGCCGCGCTGCGGCGCGACCGAGCCCCCGTGATGGTCTCGCGTGCCCACCGGGGGAGCGGCAGCCCATCGACCGCGGAGACCGGGGCACGGACGATCCGGTAGCCGGACGGGTGGACCTCGTCGCGCGCAAGCCCGGGAGCCCACCGTGCCAGGACCGTGACCGCGTGGCCGCGCGCGGCGAGCGCGCTCGCGATCCGGTACGTCCGAGAGTCGTGCTCGGCGGTCGACGGGACGACGATCGCGACCCGCTGGGGTGTCGGAGCGCCGGGGCCGCTCATGGCGCCGTCGCGAGGTCCGCGTAGAGCGCGACGAGCTTCTCCGCCTCGGTCTCCCAGTTCCAGCGCTCGTGCGCTGCCTTGAGGCAGCGCCGACGGAGGTCGCGGTATGCGGCGGGGTCGAGGTCGACGATCCGGCGGATCGCCTCCCCGATGCTCAGCGGGTCGGTCGGGTCGCACGTCTCGCCGAGGGGGCCGTCCGGGTCGTCGATGACGATGCGGCGCCGCTCCGGGTAGTCGCTCGTCACGACCGGGATCCCCGCGGCGAGGCTCTCGAAGAGCTTGTTCGGCGTCGAGAGCCGCTCGTTCGCGGTCGTCGGCTGGTTCGGCATGACGCCGACGTCCGCCGAGGCGACCCAGGCCGGGAGGTCCTCCTGGCTCACCGCCGGGAGGACGTGGATGCGGCCGCCGAAGCGCGGTTCCACCGAGAGCGCCTGGAGCTCGTCGGTCATCGCGCCGAACCCGACATACGCGAGGTGAGCGCGCTCGAGGCCGGGTGCGAGCATCGCCTCCGCGAGCGGGACGAGGCCGCGGTCGGGGGAGAAGCCGCCGTGGTAGAGCACGACCGGGACGTCCGGGCCCAGGCCGAGCGTCCGGCGCAGGTGGTCGGGTCGCTCCGCCGGCGGGTCCCACCGCGCGGGCGCGTTGTGGATGACGACGACCCTCGGGAACGGGCCGTACTCGCGGTCGAGCGCCTCGGCGAGCGTCCGGTTCACCGTCACGAGCGCGTCGGCGCGCTTCGAGAGGCCGCGCTCCATCCGCGCCAGCACGCGCTTCCCCCATGCCGGCCGTCGGGCGTTGCTCCCCGACTCGAGGAAGAGTTCGTGGCTGTCGTAGACGACCCGCGGGGATCCGCCCGCCGCGACCATCCGGTCCGCACCGCGCGCCGCCCCGGGAAGCCCGGAGAGGTCGTGTCCGTGCCAGATGTCGGCGTCGGGGGCGGCGTCGGCCGCGGCCCGTGCCCACCCGACGATGCCGTACCGCCAGCGCACCAGCCACTCCACGGTGCTCTGGCGACGCTCGGGGTGGACGAGGCGCGCGATGCCATAGGCGACCGTCCGCACGACGGCCCATGGGACCCAGGCGACGAGCCCGACGACGATGACGACGATCTCGACCCACCCGCGCGGTGGGCGACGGATCCCGGACTTGACCCGGAAGGCGACCCACCGACCGAGCCAGCCGTACGTGCGCCACGGGTACCACGCCCACGCCCACGTTCGGCGCCACCCGTTGGGGATGGGGACGCGGACGATCTCGAAGCCGTCCCGCTCCTCGCGGTCGCCCGTCGTCGACGCGACGTCACGGGGCCGGGCCATGATCGTCACACGGTGGCCCGCGGCCGCGAGCGCCGCAGCCTCGCGGAGCACCCGGGCGTCGCGCGTGCAGTCGTTGTACACGAACATGACGACCCGGCTCATCGGGGAATGCCCACGAGCGCCGCGGAGATCGCCTCGGCGGCGCCGGCCGGCGGGAGATCCAGGGTCGCTGCCCGCCTCGCCGCGAGCGCCGGCGCGCGGTCCGGAGGCGCGAGGCGGTCGAGCTCGGCCCGTGCCAGCTCTGGGTCGAGGCCGACGACGACCATCGTCCCGCCGGACCCGGAGACGGCCTCGACCCATTCCGTGGTGCCACGGAGCACGAGGCACGGGGTCCGCAGCCACGCGGCTTCTCGCTGGACGCCTCCGGAATCGGTGAGCACGGCGGCTGCGTGGAGCTGGAGCGCGAGCGTGGTGCGGTAGCCGAGCGGGTCGACGACGCGGACGCCGGGCGGCAGCGTCACGCCGGCGGCCTCCACGGCCGCGCGCGTCCCCGGGTGGAGCGCGAGGACGACCGGGCGCGACGGCGCGCCTGGAGGCCCCGCGGCCGCACCGAGGATCGCTGCCCAGGCACGGATCGCCACTGGGTCGCGGTTCTCGGCTCGGTGGATCGTCGCGAACAGGTAGCCGCCCGGACGGAGGCGGAGCCCCGGCGCAGCGGCGGCGAGCGCCGCCTCGATGTCGTCGAGGACGCGGGGATCGCGCACCTCGACGGAGACGCGGGCGGCGAGGTCCTGCATGAGGTCGCCGACCTCGAGGACACCGTCGACGATCCCCTCCGCCGCGAGGTTCGCGACCGCGGTCGGGGTCGGCGCGAACGACCACGTCGCGAGATGGTCGGCGACGACGCGGTTGAGCTCCTCCGGCATCCGCCGGTCGAAGCTGCGCAGCCCGGCCTCGACGTGCGCGACCGGGATCCCGAGCTTCGCGGCGGCGAGCGCCCCGGCGAGCGTCGAGTTCGTGTCGCCGTGGACGAGGACCGCGTCGGGTCGCTCGTCGATGAGGATCGGCTCGAGGGCGACGAGCATCCGGCCCGCCTGGTCGCCGTGGCCGCCGCCGCCGACGCCGAGCGAGTGGTCGGGCCGGGCGAGGCCGAGCTCGGCGAAGAACACGCCGGCCATCGACTCGTCCCAGTGCTGACCGGTGTCGACGAAGACCTCCTCGTGCCGCGAGCGGAGGGAGGGCTGGAGCGCGGCCGCCTTGATGAGCTGCGGCCGCGTCCCGACGACGCTGAGGATCCTCACGACGGTGCGTCCGGCTGGCGGGCGGCGCGAGCGCGGCGCGTCGGTCGCCTCAGCGGTCCGTCCGGCGGAGCGCCTGCGGCACGCCGACGCCGTGGTAGGCGACGCCCTCCGGCAGCGCGATCGTCCGGAGGCTGTTACGGCCGTCGTAGATCACCCGGAGGTCGGGGAGCCACTCCCACTCGAGCTGCTCGAACGCCGGGTCGGCGGTCTGCGTGACGATCGCCCTCGCGGCGCTCGGCGTCCCCCACGTCCACGGCCGCGCCGAGAGGCGTTCCACCTCGGCGTCGGTCATGAGCGGCTCGTACGCCCACACCGTCGCGCCGTGGAAGGCGAGCCGCTCGATGAGCGGGAGCGCACGGCTGTACGCGAGCTCCTTCACGCCGTCTCGGTACACGAGGCCGAGGACGAGGACATCGACCCCCTCGAGGCTCCCGAGCTCCTTCTGGAGCGCCTTGATGGCGACGCCGATCTGCCCGTCGTTCACGCGACGCGACAGCGCGACGAGCTCCATCTCCGGGGCACGCGAAAGGAGGAAATGCGGGTAGACCGGGATGCAGTGGCCGCCGACGCCGATCCCGGGCTGGTGGATGTGGCTGTACGGCTGCGAGTTCGCCGCCGCGATGACCTCCTGGATGTCGACCCCCACCCGGTCCGCGTACCGCGCGTACTCGTTCGCGAGCGCGATGTTCACGTCGCGGTACGTCGTGTCGGCGAGCTTGCTGAACTCGGCCGCCTCGGCGCTCGACATGGCGACGACGGGCGCGTCGAGGACGCTCTCGTAGAACGCCGCCGACCGGGCGCGGGACACCTCGCCGAGCCCCCCGACGAGCTTGGGGTACTGCGCGAGGTTGGCGAGGGCGTGGCCGGAGTAGAGGCGCTCCGGGGAGAAGGCGACGAAGAGGTCCACCTCCGACGTGAGGCCCGTCGCGTTCTCCAGGCGAGGCGCGAACCGGTGCCGGGTGTCGCCGACGGGCAGGGTGGTCTCGAAGATCACGGTCGAGCCGGCGTGGACGCCCGGGGCGATCGCGGCGACCGCGGCGTCCATGTGGCGGTAGTCGGGACGCTGCTCGTCGTCGAGCATGACCGGCACGATGAGGACCACCACGTCGGCCACGCGTGCGGCCGCCGCCGCGTCGAGCGTCGCGGTGAGGAGCCCGTCGGCGTGGGCCCGAGCGACGATCTCGGCCAGGTCCGGCTCTCCGTCAACGTGGGAGCGACCGGCGTTGATCGCTTCCACCACGGACTCCGAGATGTCGATCGCGATGACGCGCCAGCCGTGGCCCGCGAACTGCGCGCACAGCGGCAGGCCCATCTTCCCGGCACCGACGACGGCGACCGTGCCGCCCGTGCCGGGCTCCCCGGCCCAGGGGGACACGTACCGGGGCGCCTCGTGGGTGCAGGGGTATGACGGCAGCTCGATGGTGCCGCCGAGCATGCTGGGGGCGGCGGCGAGGGGGCGTCCGGTGATCGTCATGCGACGGATAGCCTCGAGGTGAGATCGGTGAGGTCGACCGGTCGCCGCTCGGCGGCCGCGAGGAGGAGCGCGTTGGCGATCGCGACGGCCCAGAGGCCGTCCTCGCCGTCGACGAATGGCCGGCCGCCGTCCCGGACGACGCGCAGGAACGCGTCGATCTCCGCGGCGAGCGGCTCGGACGACGCGACCGGGATCTCGGCGACGTCCCCGACGAAGGTCGTCGCGTAGCCGGCGATCATGAGGGGCTTGTCCGTGGCGGCCCGGGTGAACGTGAGCCGCTGCGTGAGGTAGTCGAGCTCGAACATCCCCGCGTCGCCGACGACGGTGAGCTGCCGACGCTTGGCGGGCGTGAGCCAGTTGACGTCGAGCATCCCGGCGGCGCCGGACGGGAAGTGGAGGAGCCCGAAGAGCAGGTCCTCGTGCGACATGTGGATCCGCTGGGCGAGCTCGGCGTAGACGCGGGACGGCCGCTCGGCGGCGATCCAGCTGAGCATGTCCGCGTCGTGCGTCGCGAGGTCGACGGTGACACCGACGTCGCGGATGCGGGCCGGGAACGGGCCCGCGCGCCGGCTCGCGATCGAGTAGAGCGTGTTGAGCCAGCCCTCGCGGAGGAGCCGCCCCATCTCGATGACGGCCGGGTTGAACCGCTCGACATGCCCGACCTGGACGGGGACCCGCGCGGCACGGCCCGCGCCGACGATCCGCAGCCCTTCCTCCACCGTGGCCGCGAGCGGCTTCTCGACGAGGATGGGGATCCCTCGATCGATGGCGGCGAGCGCGATCGGCTCGTGGGCCATGGTGGGCGCCGCGATGATGATCGCATCGAGGGCGACCTCGGCGATCATCGCGAGCGGGTCGGCATATCCGGTCGCCGACGTCACCGCCATCGCCTCTGCCAGCGCCTCCTCCGACGGATCGGCGATGGCGAGGAGCGTCACGTCGTCCCGCGCCGAGAGGACGCGGAGGTGGTTCCGACCCATCGAGCCGAGCCCCGCGAGCCCGACCCGGAGCCGCGCGGGGCTCATCGAGCGGCCGACGGGGCCGTCGCCGCGCGGGCGACCGA
Organism: Chloroflexota bacterium; assembly: GCA_037147135.1. Classification (GTDB taxonomy): domain Bacteria; phylum Chloroflexota; class Limnocylindria; order Limnocylindrales; family CSP1-4; genus CAIYQJ01. Next base: position 3,526 of record JBAWVU010000064.1, on the reverse strand, counting down.
CCCCGCCGCGAAGGCGGCGGCGTCGACGTGGCGCGCGACCGCCGCGCGCACGGCCCCGATGACCTCGTCCTGCTCCTTGGTCGTGAGGCCGGGGAACATCGGGAGGCTGAGGCACGCCGCCGCCGCCGCGTCCGTCACCGGGAGGTCTGCATCGATCCCGCGCTCCAGGACGTACGGCTGGCGGTGGACCGGGATCGGGTAGTAGATCCCGACGCCGATCCCGGCCTCCGCGACGTCGGCGACGACGGCGTCGCGGGCGACCGGCCCGACGTTGAGCGTGTACTGGTGGTAGACGTGCGTGCGACCCTCGGGGACTGTCGGCAGCACGATCGGGAGATCCGCGAACCCGGCATCGTAGCGGGCGGCGATCTCCTGCCGGCGGAGCGTGTTCCGCTCGAGCTTGTCGAGCTGGACGAGCCCGATCGCCGCCTGGATGTCCGTCATCCGGAAGTTGTAGCCGAGGATCTCGTGGTGATAGCGCCGCCTCATCCCCTGGTTCCGGTAGAGCCGGAGCCAGTCGCTGAGGCGGTCGTCGTCGGTCGTGATGAGGCCACCCTCGCCGGTCGTCATGTTCTTCGTGCCGTAGAGGCTGAACGCCCCGTGGCCGAAGCTGCCGGCGCGTCGCCCGCGGTAGAGGGCACCGTGAGCCTGGCATGCGTCCTCGACGATCGGGATGCCGTGGCGGTCGGCGATCGCGCGGATCGGGTCCATGTCCGCGACGAGGCCGAACAGGTGGACCGGGAAGATCGCCCGGGTCCACGGCGTGATCGCGGCCTCGATCCGGCCGGCGTCGATGAGGTACGTGTCGGGCTCGATGTCGACGAAGACGGGGGTGGCCCCCGTGTACAGGATCGAGCTCACCGTCGCGTTGAACGTGTGGCTGACCGTGATGACCTCGTCGCGCGGCCCGAGGCCCATGCCGGCGAAGATGCACATCTCCGCGACGGTGCCGTTGTTCACGGCGATGGCGTGCTTCACGCCGCAGAACGCCGCCCACCGCTCCTCGAGTTCCGCGACCCGCTTCCCCTGGGCGATCATGCCGGACCGGAGGACGTCCGTGACGGCGTCGATCTCCTCCTGGCCGATGTCGGGGCGGACTTGCGGGATCATTCGAGGGCTCCTCGGGGGGCCGCGGACTCCGAGATGGAGCCACCGGCGGGGTCGGATCGGTACGTGCGGCCGCAGCCCGGACAGGCGAGCTCGGCCGTGGGATCGGGGTCGGGGCCTGCGGGGCGGTCGCCGATGCGCAGCCGCTGGCCGCACGCGCAGACCCAGCCGAGCCGGCGGGCAGGGTTGCCGACCACGAGCGCGTGGTCGGGGACGTCCTTCGTGACGACGGCGCCGGCGCCGACGGTCGCGAAGCGGCCGACGGTCGTCCCGGCCACCACGACCGCACCGGCCCCGATCGACGAGCCGGCGCGCAGGAGGATCGGGCTCAGCGTCCAGTCGTCCGCTCGGGCGAGATCACCCGTCGGGGTGATGGCGCGCGGGAAGCGGTCGTTCGTGAGTATCGCGTTGGGCCCGATGAAGACGCCGTCCTCGACCGTCACGCCGTGGTAGACGAGCGCGAGGTTCTGGATCTTCACGCGGTCGCCGATCGTCACGCCCTCGTCGATGAAGGCGTCGCGGCCGATGACGCACTCAGCGCCGATGTGCGCGCCGACACGGACCTGCGCTCGATGCCAGATGCTCGTCCGCGGGCCGACGACGACGTCGGGCTCGAGGTCCGCCGACGCATGGACGCGCGCGGAAGGGTCGATCACGGTGAGGGTGGCCTCCCGGTGTGGGCGAAGGGGATGCCCGTTCCGCCGCGGCCGGAAGACCGCCGCGGCCGTCGCAGAAGTATAGCCGAGGGCCCTGTCGCGGCCCGTCCGCGCCGGGCCGGGCGGGCGTCGTTCGCCTCGATCGCCTCGATGGCGGCGGGCTGCTCGTCGTTCGATCAGTCCAGTGTCACGACCGGGCCTTGCCGGCCCGGGCGCCCGTCTCGGCCGGGAGCGGGAACCCCTCGAGCGGGACGTCCCAGTGGGCCTCGAGGAGCTCGAAGCGCCGGCGCTCCTCCGCGGCGTGGCCGGCCCGGTCCGGGTAGAGACGCTCGGCGATCGACGGGTCCGAGTGCTCCTCCACGGCGGCCCAGTCGCGGTAGAGGATCGTGACGACGATGTCCCAGCCGGCAGCACCGTCGCCGTGGAAGCGCGGCGTCTCGAGCGTGACGTCGAGGAGCTCGCCAGCGGCGATCCGCGCGCGGAGGATCGGCCAGTGGTTCCGGACGAAGAGCGCGAGGAACTCCTCGTGCGCGCCCCACCGAGTCCGGTAGTAGTAGGCGATGCGGGCCGGCTCGGCGATGCCGGCCTCGGCCTTTCGTCGACCCTTCGACTCCCTCGGGCTCATCCGTCCTCCTTCTTCCGCCGCGGTCGGAGCAGGCGCCCGATCGACCCACAAAGCTGTTCCCACCGGAGGCCCACCACCACGACGAGCGCCTCCACGACGATCCGGCGCGACATCTTCGAGCTGCCGACGCGGCGATCCCGGAACACGATCGGGACCTCGCGGATCCGCGCGCCGGCGAGCCGTGCACGCCATGTCATCTCGATCTGGAACACGTACCCGCCGGCATGGACGCCTCCGGAGGGGATGGAGGCGAGCGTCGCCGCACGCCATGCCTTGAAGCCGCCCGTCAGGTCGTGGACGGGGAGCACGAGGACGATCCGCGCGAACAGAGTCCCGCCACGGGAGATGATGCGCCGGCCGATGCCCCAGTCCTGCACGCCGCCGCCCTTCACGTACCGCGACCCGATGACCAGGTCGGCGCTCCCATCGAGGAGCGGCGCGAGGAGCGACGGGAGCAGCGCGGGGTCGTGCGACCAGTCCGCGTCCATCTGGACGACCTGCTCCGCGCCGCCGGCGAGCGCGACGCGGAACCCGTCGAGGTAGGCGCGGCCCAGCCCCTGCTTCCCGGCGCGGTGACGGACCCGGATGCGCGGGTCGGCAGCGGCGAGCTCGTCCGCGAGCTCCCCCGTGCCGTCCGGCGACGCGTCGTCGACGACGAGGAGCACCGCGCCCGGGAGCCGCTCGAGGATGGCGGCGGCGATCGGCCGGAGGTTGTCGATCTCGTCGTACGTCGGCAGCACGACCCAGGCGCCGGCGCCCTGGGGCGGGGACGGGGCAGCCGAGGCGGGGACGTCGGTCATCGCCCGCCAGTGTAGGGCAGCGCGGGAGTCCCGCCCGGGCGCCCCGCGGTCATTCGACGCTGACCATCGCCCGGCTGCGCTCGATCCCGCCGCCGGAGTCGCGGCCGAGGACCGAGATGACCGCCTGTCCCGTCCCGCCGGCGCCGATGGTGAACGTCGCCCGCCACTTCCCGGACCCGGCGGAGGTCACGGTCCCCTTGGCCGGCGCGAGGCCCGGCTGGGTGAGGGTGATGCCCGGCGCCGAGCGGAGCGGCTCCGCGGCGACGACGGTGACGGTGAGCGAGTCGCCGGCGCGGACGGTCGCGAGCGAGCGCTCTCCGGCGAGCGCGTCCTCGCGG
>JBAWVU010000063.1:0-10056 GCA_037147135.1 Chloroflexota bacterium | reverse complement strand
GCTTCGATGGGAAGGCGTCCGGGCCAGGTCCGCGCGTTCTGAGAGACGACGATCCCGGCGTACAGCACGATCGCGAGGACGATCGCCGCGAGCTTGAGGGGCCAGTTGCGGACGACGAAGGCGAAGCCTGCCCTCATCGCTGCCCACCACCGGCGCTTGCCGGGGCGGGCGGGTCGGTCGCGACCGGCTCGCCCGGCGCGCCGCCGCCGGTCGAGGGGCGGGACGGGATGCGCGGGATCGCCTGGAACCGCCCGGGCGCGCCGGAGGCCGCCGAGCGGGCCCGCTCCGCGAGGATCCCCGCCCCGTGCCCGCCGCCCGGTCGCAGGAGAGCAAGGAGCGCACGGGAGAGCTGCACCTCGTCGAGGTTGCGGACGATCCTGGCCCGCTCCACGAGGCTCACGCGGCCCGTCTCCTCGGAGACCACGACGACGACCGCGTCGGTCTGCTCCGTGATGCCGAGCGCGGCCCGGTGTCGCGTGCCGATGCGCTCGGCCTCGATCGTCGTCTCGGCGAGCGGGAGCGTCGCGCCGGCCGCCTCCACGCGGTCGCCCCGGATGATGACGGCCCCATCGTGCAGTGGGCTGCGGGGGAAGAAGATCGTCCGGAGCAGGTCGGAGGTGAGAGTCGCGTCGATCGGCACTCCGGTCTCGGCGTACTCGCCGAGCCCGGTCTCGCGTTCGAGGACGATGAGGGCACCCGTCCGCTCGGCGCCGAGGAGGGTCGCAGCCCGCGCGACGGCGGACGAGACACGCTCCGCGGTCCGCTGCTCCCCGGGCGACACGAGCCACGCGAGCGACCCGACCCTGCCGATGCGCTCGAGGGCTCGGCGGAGCTCGGGCTGGAAGATGACGACGAGGGCGAAGATGCCGACGACCGCACCGGTCTGGAGGATCTGCGAGAGGAGGCGCAGGTCGAAGAGCTGGGCGGCCGCATACACGAGGATGAGCACGGCGACGCCGATGACGAGGCGGACCGCCCGTGTCCCCTGGATGAGGCTGAACAGCCAGTAGATGAGGACGGCGGTGATCGCGATGTCGACGAGCGTGTTGAGCCGTACCTGACCGAGGATCGACTCGAGGAGCGCCATCGTCACCGAAGTCTAGCATCGGGCCCCTCGTCGGCCCCACCGCCGCGAGGAGCGGCCGAATTCGGCCCTCGCTCGCGGGCCGCCGTGAGGTGTCCGCTCAGGCGCAGAGCGCGGCGAGCATCTCGTCGTCCGGGAAGGCCTCGCGGACCACGGCACAGATCCGCTCACGTGCCGCGCGGTCGCCATCGAGGTCGGCGAGCCGCAGCAGGTGCCCGAGCTTCACGATCGCGAGGTCGCGCCAGCCCCGCGACCGGTAGAGCGACACGTAGCGCAGCTGGAGCTCGATGTCGTCGGCGTCGAGCGAGAGCGCCTCGCGGCACGCATCGAGCGCGGCGTACGTGAGGCCGCAATCGGCGAACGCTGCCGCGGCGGAGCGGAACGCCGTCCCCGCGGCGGTCGGATCTCCTGCGTCGAGCGCGGCGACCGCCACCCCGATGAGCCGCTCTCCGGCGGCGCGGGGGTCGGGTGGGCCGCTCGGCTCGGGCTCGGCGTCGGCGGACTCGGCGTCGGCCGATCCGATCTCGACGCGCTCGGCATCGGCCCGCACTCCCTCGGCCTCGACGGGCGCGGCATCGGCGCGCGCTGCTTCGGCATCGACGGGCACGGATCGCTCGAGGACGCCGAGCGCGATCCCGGGCGCGCCTTCGCCGCTGCGGTCACCGGATGCGATCCGGAGCGATCGGACGGCGCGCTGGTACCGGCGCCGCCGGCCGATGCGCTCCTCGAGCACGAGGGCGCGCTGGATGGTGTCGACGGCCGCGGCGTGGCGCCCCGCGGCGTCCTGAATCTCGGCCAGCGCGTCGAGCGACTCGGCCGCAAGGGCGGGCCGTCCGGTGCTGATGAGCGCCTCGGCGCGTCCGATCAGGGCACCTTCGTCGCCCGGGGCGAGGAGGAGCGCCGCATCGAAGTCGGCGAGGGCTTCGGCGGGAAGGCCGAGCTGAAGGCGGACGCCACCGATGCTCGTGCGCGGCAGCGCCCGGTCGGGCGCGATCGCGGCCGCCTCCCCATACGCGACGAGGGCGTCCTCGAGGCGCCCACGAAGCACCGCCACGTGGCCGGCGCGGAGCGCCTCCTTGTACCGGTCGTACAGCGAATCGGTCATGCGTGAGCGCCCGGCTCGGGCGCGACGAGGTCGGTCGCCGGGCGGCGGGCCGGAGCGATGCCGCCCGACGCGCCGCCGCGATCCGTCCGGGTCAGCGCTTGGTGTACTGCGGCGCCTTCCGGGCCCGCTTGAGGCCGTACTTCTTGCGCTCCTTCATCCGCGGGTCCCGGGTGAGGAGACCTGCCTGGCGGAGCGGGACGCGGTTCGCCTGCTCGTCGATCTCGAGGAGCGCGCGCGCGATGCCATGGCGGATGGCGCCGGCCTGGCCGGTGACGCCGCCCCCCTCGACCTTGACCATCGCATTGAAGCGGCCCTCGGTGCCGGTGACGCGGAACGGGAGCCGGATGTCCCCTTCGCTCACCGCGTTCCCGAAGTGCTGCTCGAGGGTGCGACCGTTCACGACGATCTCGCCCTCGCCGGGCATGAGGCGGACCCGGGCGCACGCGGTCTTGCGGCGGCCGGTCCCCTCGAAGTAGCCGAGATTCGACATCGATCGATGGCTCCTGATCAGACGAGCGGTTCGGGCTGCTGGGCTTCGTGGGGATGGTCGGCCCCGGCATAGACCTTCAGCTTGCGGAGCTGCTGCGTGCCGAGCTTGTTGTGCTGGAGCATCCCCTTCACCGCCCGCCGGATGACCTCCTCGGGACGGCGCTCGAGGAGGTGACCGAGTGTCTCCTCCTTGTACCCCATCGGGTACCCGCTGTGTCGGTGGTAGAGCTTGGACTGGAGCTTGTCGCGAGTCACCGCGACCTTCGAGGCGTTGACGACGATGACGTGGTCGCCGGAGTCCAGGTTCGGGGTGAACGTGGGCTTGTGCTTGCCCTCGAGGACGCGCGCGACCCGCGACGCGAGTCGGCCAAGCGTCTCGTCCGTCGCGTCGACGACGAACCAGCGTCGCTCGATCTCGCTCGCCCGGAGCGTGTACGTCTTCGAGTTCATCGTTCTCCGTTCCTCATCGCCTGGCGCCGTCCGAGGACGACCCTTCGGAGGCAGAGCCCCCTCGCTGGGGCTGATGCCCCGCCGAACGCCGGTCCGCGTGACGCGAGCGCCGCGCCGACCGCTTCTTCATCCACCTCGCCGCGCCCCACGAGGAGCAGCGCCGCCGCGATCCGGCGGACCATCCCCCGGAGGAACGCGTCACCCCTGACGTCGATCGTCACGAGGCTCCCCGTCCTCCGGACCCGGACCCGGTGCAGGGTCCGGACCGGCTGCCGGTCCGCGGCCCCGAAGGCGCTGAAGTCGTGCCGGCCCTCGAGGGCCGCCGCGGCCCGCGCCATCGCGGTCGTGTCGAGCAGGACCCGGACCGCGAGCGCCGTCCGCTCGCGGAGTGGGCTCCGCGGCCCGTTCCAGACGGTGTAGCGGTACTCCCGATACCGCGCCGCGTGGCGTGGGTGGAACCCGTCGGGCACCCGTCGGAGGTCGCGGATCGCGACATCCGGCGGGAGTAGGGCGTCGAACGCCCTCGCGAGGTCCGTCGCGGAGAGGCCACCGGCGTAGGTGAACGCGATCACCTGGCCGGTCGCATGGACCCCCGCGTCGGTCCGCCCCGCGGCATCCACTCGCACCCGGCTTCCGCCGGAGAGACGAGCGAGCGCCGCCTCGAGCTCCCCCTGGACCGTCCGAGCCCTGGCCTGAGCCTGGTACCCGGCGAAGTCCGTCCCGTCGTATTCGACCCGCGCGCGGTACCGCACGGGGACGCCCTCTCGGGCGCTCTTCATGCTGTCAGACGAGCTCGATCTGGACGATCGGAGCCGCGTCTCCCTTGCGGAACCCGACCTTCACGATCCGGGTGTACCCGGACGTCCGGTCGGCGTACTTGAGGGCGATCTCGTCGAAGAGCTTGCCCACGACGAGCGGCTCGTCCGGGAGCGCCGAGATGACGGCGCGCCGGGCGGTGAGATCGCCGCGCTTGGCGAGCGTGATCATCCGCTCGACCTGCGGGCGGATCTCCTTCGCCTTCGCCTCGGTCGTCTTCACCTTCTCGTACCGGAGGACGGAGACGACGAGGTTCTTGTAGAGCGCAAGCCGCGGCCCCTGCTTGCGGCTGAGCTTCCGGCCGTCGATCCGATGGGCCACGGTTCAGTCCCTCACTTCTTCGAACGGCTCGTCGGGGACGAGCTCCGCGTCATCGAGGGACTCTGCGTCATCGAGCCCCACCGCATCGTCGAGGCCCTCGGCGGACGCCTCGGCGTCGGGCAGGATGAATCCGCGCATGCGGAGCCGCTCCTTCATCTCGTCGAGCGACTTCTTGCCGAAGTTGCGCATCCGCAGGAGGTCGTCGTCGGAGAGCTGCAGCAGCTGGCCGACCTTGACGATGTTGTTGCGCTTGAGCGAGTTGTATGCCCTCATCGGGAGGTCGAGCTCCTCGATGGGCATGTCGAGCATGTTGGGTGGGAGCTGCGGGACGTTCGATGCCAACCGCTCGGCCGGGAGCGCCTGCATCCCGATGCTCGCGAAGAGCGAGAAGTGCCGGACGAGGATGTCGGCCGCCTTGGCGAGGGCCTCCTCGGGAGTTATCGTCCCGTCCGTCTCGATCTCGAGCGTCAGCTTGTCGTAGTTGGTCATCTGGCCGACGCGCGTGTTCTCGACCCAGTAGTTGACCTTCCGGACCGGCGTGAAGATCGCGTCGATGGCGATGACGCCGATCGGCGGGGCCTCCGGCCGCTCGGCCGGCTGGTAGCCGACGCCGCGCTCGACGGTGAGGTCGATGTCCACCCGGACGTCGTCCGAGTCGATCGTCATGAGGACCAGTTCCGGGTTGACGATCTCGATGTCGGCGTTCTCGATGATGTCGCCGGCGACCACCTGCCCGGCACCCGCCTTCTCGAGGCGCAGCTGCACGGGGTGGGCGGCGAAGCTCTTGAGGCGTAGCTTCTTCACGTTGAGGACGATCTGCGTGACGTCCTCCTTGACGCCGGCGATCGTCGAGAACTCCTGGTAGACGTCGCGGATCTGGATCGCGGTGACCGCCGCGCCCTCGAGCGATGAGAGGAGTACGCGTCGGAGCGCGTTGCCGAGCGTGACGCCATACCCCGCAGGGAGCGGGCCGGCTTCGTACTTCGCGTACCGGACGTCTTCGGCGACCGGTTCGATCTGGGTCTGCGGCGCCTCGAGCTCGATCACCGGGTCACCTCGAGTAGTACTCGACGACGAGCTGCTCGTTGAGCTCCATCGGCATCTGGTCGCGGCGGGGCGCGGAGACCACGGAGCCGCCCAGCGTCACCGGGTCGACGACGAGCCAGTCGGGCGCCTGGTGCGAGGCCAGGGTCTGCTTCGCGATCTTGAACGGCTCGCGGCTGCGGCGCGCCTCACGGACCTCGATGCGGTCGCCGGGCTTGACCTGGAAGGAAGGGATGTTCGTGGCGCGGGCGTTCACGGCGAAGTGGCCGTGGCAGACGAGCTGGCGCGCGTGGTCGCGCGACTGCGCGAAGCCCATCCGGTAGACGACGTTGTCGAGCCGGAGCTCGAGGATCCGGAGGAGGTTCTCGCCGGTCACGCCGGGGCGGGACTCCGCGGCCTCGAAGTAGTTCTGGAACTGCTTCTCGAGCACGCGGTAGACGCGGCGTACCTTCTGCTTCTCGCGCAGCTGGATCCCGTAGTCGCCCATCTTGCGACGGCGGATGCCGTGCTGGCCGGGCGGCGTGGGCCGGCGCTCGAAGGCGCACTTCTTGCTATAGCAGCGCATCCCCTTGAGGAAGAGCTTGGAGCCCTCCCGTCGGCAGAGACGGCAGACGGAGTCGGTGTAGCGGGCCATGAGTGTCGATCCTCGCTCAGACGCGGCGCCGCTTGGGCGGGCGGCAACCGTTGTGCGGGATCGGCGTGACGTCGGTGATCGCGGTGACCTCGAGACCGGCCGCCTGGAGCGACCGGATCGCCTGTTCGCGACCGGCGCCGGGGCCCTTCACGAAGACCTCGACCTGGCGCATCCCATGCTCCATCGCCCGGCGCGCGGCGCCGTCCGCAGCGAGCGCGGCCGCGTACGGCGTGCTCTTGCGCGATCCCTTGAACCCGGCGACGCCGGCGGAGCCCCACGCGATGACGCCACCGGTGGGGTCCGTGATCGTGACGATGGTGTTGTTGAAGCTCGCAAGGACGTGGACGTGCCCGGTGGGCACGTTCTTGCGCTCCTTGCGGCGCTGCTTCGGGGCACGCTTGCGGTCAGCCATCCCTGTGGGTACTTCCTCTTACTTCTTGCGGCGAGCGCCGACGGTCCGCTTGGGACCACGGCGGGCGCGAGCGTTGGTCTTGGTCCGCTGGCCGCGCGCCGGGAGGTTGCGGCGATGCCGCATGCCCCGGTACGACCCGATCTCGATGAGCCGCTTGACGTTGAGCGCGACCTCGCGGCGGAGGTCGCCCTCCACCTTGTAGCGACGGTCGATGAGCTCCCGGAGGCGGTTCACCTGGTCCTCCGTCAGGTCCCGCACCCGGGTGTCCGGGTTCACGTTCGTCTGCACGAGGATCTTCTTGGCGGTCGAGAGACCTATGCCAAAGACGTAGGTGAGCGCGATCTCGACGCGCTTCTCGCGCGGGATGTCGACGCCGGCGATCCGTGCCATAAGGTCAGCCCTGCCGCTGCTTGTGCTTTGGATTGGTGCAGATGACCATCACGGTCCCGTGGCGACGGATGATCTTGCAGTTGTCGCACCGGGCCTTGACGGAGGCTCGTACCTTCAATTGACCCTCGTTCGTGCTGAGACGCGGCTTGTCATGCGGTCCGGTACCCGTCGCTCACGGCCGGTCCCGAACCGGTTCGATCCTCTGTTCTCTCCGGCTACTTGAGCCGGTAGGTGATACGACCGCGCGAAAGGTCGTACGGCGAGAGCTCCACGCGCACCCGATCACCCGGGAGGATCCGGATGAAGTTCATCCGGAGCTTGCCGCTGATGTGGGCGAGGACGCGGTGTCCGTTCTCGAGCTCCACCGCGAACATCGTGTTCGGGAGCGGCTCGATGACGGTCCCCTCGACTTCGATGGCGTCCTTCTTGGCCACAGGCGGTCGGCGTCCCTCCATGATGCAGCGTGTGTCGGCAGGCAGCCGGCACACGAACCGATAGGTTATCAAACTCGGCCGTTCCCGGCAAGGCGCCCGACCAGATGACCGGGCGAGTGACGTTCAAACGGTCGTGAGGATCTCCGAGCCGTCCTCGGTGATGACGATGGTGTGCTCGAAGTGCGCGGCGAGCGAGCCGTCCCGTGTGACCACGGTCCACTCGTCGCCCTTGACGTCGCACTCCCACGTGCCGAGGGTGAACATGGGCTCGATCGCGAGGCAGATGCCCGGGACGAGCTTCAGCCCCTTCGACGGCGTCGCGTAGTTGGGGACCTGTGGGGGCTCGTGCATCCGGGTCCCGATCCCGTGCCCGACGTAGTTGCGGACCACTCCGTAGCCTTCGGGCGTGGCGATGGCCTCGACGGCCGCGGAGATGTCGCCGACGTGGTGGCCCGGCCGCGCCGCTGCGATGCCGGCCATGAGGCCGAGCCGGGTGTCGGCGACGAGCTTCCGGACATTCTCCGGCACCTCGCCTACCACGAAGGTCCGCGCGGCGTCCCCGTGGTAGCCCTCCCAGATCGCGCCGGCGTCGATCGAGACGACCTGGCCGTCGCGGATCGTCCGGTCGCCGGGGATCCCGTGTACGACCTCCTCGTCGATCGAGACACAGACGGACGCCGGGTAGCCGTAGTAGCCCTTGAACGACGGCGTCGCGCCGCTCTCGCGGATGTGGCGCTCGGCGATCTCGTCGAGGTACGCCGTCGAGACGCCGGGCCGGAGCTCGGACTCGACGAGGGCGAGCACCTCGGCGACGATCCGGCCGGCGCGGCGCATGAGGGCGACCTCGCGGGCGGACTTCCGTGTGACGACGCTCACGGCCCGGGCGTATCCGGCTCGAGGGCCTCGATGAGGCTGCTGGTCACGCGTTCGATGGGCTGGCGGCCGTCGACGGTTCGGAGCACCCCGCGGACCCGGTAGAACTCGATGACTTCCTGGAGCGGCGCGAGCTGCCGGGTGAGCCGGGCTCGGATGGTCTCCGGGCGGTCGTCATCGCGCTGCTCGAGCGGCGAGCCGTCGACATCGCAGATGCCGGGTACGGCGGGTGGGTTCTCGACGATGTGATACGGGTGTCCGCCGAGACGGCACACGTACCGTCCGGAGAGGCGCCCCGCGAGATCCTCCGCGGGGACGTCGATGAGGAGCGCCAGGTCGACACGCTCGCCGAGGGTGACGAGCGCCGACTCGAGCGCCTCGGCCTGGGCACGGTTGCGCGGGAACCCGTCGAGGACGACTCCTTCTCGCGCATCGGGTCCGTCGAGCCGCTCGAGGAGCATCGCGACGGTGATGGAGTCGGGGACGAGCTCGCCGCGCCCCATGTAGCCCTGTGCTTCGCGGCCGAGGGCCGTGCCCGCTCGGACGGCCGCGCGGAAGAGGTCCCCGGTCGCGACGTGCGGGAGTCCCAGTCGCTGCGCGAGGATGGCCGCCTGCGTGCCCTTGCCGGCACCGGGCGCCCCGAGCAAGACCAGGACCCTCACCGGATGAAGCCCTCGTAGTTGCGCATGAGCAGTTGCGCCTCGAGCTGCTTGAGGGTCTCGACGACGACGCTCACGACGATGAGGAGGCTCGTGCCCCCGAGGGTGATCCCGCCGAGCCCTGGCAGGAGGGCTCCGACGATGAACGGAGCGACGGCGATCGCGCCGAGGAAGATGGCGCCGAGGAGCGTGATACGGGTGACGATGCGCTGGAGGTAGTCGGCGGTCGGCTTGCCCGGCCGGATGCCGGGTATGAACCCGCCGTTCTTCCTGAGCTGTTCCGCCGTCTCATCGGGCTTGAACGTGAAGGCCGTGTAGAAGTACGTGAATCCGAACGTCAACAGGAAGTACAGCGCGCCGTAGATGAAGTTGTTGCTGAAGAAGGCGACGACCGCCCGGGCGGCGTCCGCGATGAACGGCACCGACGAGGTCGTGAAGTACTGGGCGATCTGGCTGGGGAACAGGAGGATGCTCACCGCGAAGATGATCGGGATGACGCCGGCCTGGTTCACTCGGAGCGGAAGGAACGTGCTTCCACCCTGGTAGATCCGGCGCCCGCGGACACGGCTCGCATATTGGATCGGGATCCGCCGCTGGCCCTCCTGGATGTAGATGATCACGGCCACGATGACGATCGCGAGGATGACGAAGATCGCTCCGGCGAGGAGGTCCGGGGACTCGAGGAAGCGCTGGATCCCGGCGGGGACCCGGGCGACGATGCCCGCGAAGATGATGAAGCTGATGCCGTTGCCGATGCCCTTCTCGGTGATGAGCTCGCCGAGCCACATGAGGAGGACCGAGCCCGCGGCCAGCGAGACGATCTGCGTCAGGGTCTCGAAGGAGCCGAGGTCGAACGGCGTCGTGAGGATGTTCTGGGAGTTGAGGAGCGCGAGGAACCCGTAGGCCTGCAGCAGGGCCAGCGGCACCGACAGGTACCGCGTGTACTGGTTGATCTTGTTCCGGCCGTACTCACCCTCGCGGCTGAGCGCGACGAGGCGCGGGACCACGCCGGTCATCAGCTGGAAGATGATCGACGCGTTGATGTACGGGTTGACCCCGAGCCCCACGACCGAGAAGCGCGACAGCCCGCCGCCGGAGAAGAGGTCGAGCAGGCTGAAGAGCTGGTTGTCCTGGAAGAACTGGTTGAGGGCAGCCGGGTCGGCGCCCGGCACCGGGACGTGCGAGAGGAAGCGGAAGACGATGAGGATCCCGGCGACGTAGAGGATCCGCCGCCGGATGTCCGGCGCACGGAAGGCGTTGAGCAGGGACTCGAACACGGCTCGCTCGTCCCGCTCAGGCGTCCGAGTCGGCGGCGGGCGCGTCGGCGGTGGACGCGTCGGGGGGG
>JBAWVU010000062.1:0-10087 GCA_037147135.1 Chloroflexota bacterium | reverse complement strand
CGGCACCTCGCGAGGATCAAGCCGACGAGCTACCTCGCGCTCCAGGCGTTCGTCGCGCCCACGGATGCGCGATCCGAGCGGCTCGCCTCGCTCCGCCGGCTCCTCCGCGATCGGACCCTCCGCGCGACCACGTGTGGCTACGGGCCGCGCTTCCTCCACTCGACGGGCCAGCTCCACAAGGGTGGCGCGCCGATCGGATGGTTCCTCCAGCTCACGGCCGACCACCCCGCCGACGTCGCGATCCCCGGCCATCCGTACACGTTCGGCCAGCTCGTGGACGCGCAGGCCGTCGGCGATTTCCAGGCGCTCGAGTCGCACGAGCTGCCCGTCCTCCGCGTCCACCTCGGAACGGACGTGGACGCCGGGCTGGCGGCACTGGAGCGCGTGCTCGAGCGCGCGCTCGCGACGGAGGGCTGAACGATGCGCGTCGGGTTCATCGGGCTCGGGCGGATGGGCGGCAACATGGTCCGCCGCCTGCTCGTGGGCGGGCACGAGGTCGTGGCATACAACCGGAGCCCGGAGAAGACGCGGGAGATCGCGTCCGAGGGGGCCGAGGCGGCATTCGGGATCGCCGAACTCGTCGGGAAGCTCGCGGCGCCGCGGGTCGTCTTCGTCATGGTCCCCGCGGGCGACGCGACGGAGGCCCAGGTCACCGAGCTCCTCGAGCACCTCGAGGCCAGCGACGTCATCGTCGACGGCGGCAACTCCAACTTCAAGGACTCGGTCCGGCGCCACGCGCTGTGCGCGGAGCGGGGCGTCCGGTTCGTCGACGCGGGGGTTTCCGGTGGGATCTGGGGGCTCCAGATCGGGTACTGCCTCATGGCCGGCGGCGACGACGATGCGGTCGCGATCGCGGAGCCGGCGTTCCGGACGCTCGCGCCCGAGGACGGCTACCTCCACGCGGGACCGTCCGGCGCGGGCCACTACGTGAAGATGATCCACAACGGGATCGAGTACGGGCTCATGGAGGCATACGCCGAGGGGTTCGAGATCATGCACGCGAGCGCGTACGACCTCGACCTCGCGTCGATCGCCGACCTCTGGATGCACGGCTCGGTGGTGCGCTCGTGGCTGCTCGAGCTCGCGGGCCGCGCGCTCCGGCCAGACCAGGACCTCGCGCACCTGAAGGGCTGGGTGGAGGATTCCGGGGAGGGACGCTGGACGGTGCAGGAGGCGATGGACCTGGACGTGCCCGCGCCGGCCATCACGCTCGCGCTCCAGGCGCGCTTCCGATCGCGCCAGGACGAGAGCTACGGGGCCAGGCTCCTCGCCGCGCTCCGCAACGAGTTCGGCGGGCACGCGGTCAGGACCGAGTGACGGATCGGCCGGCGGCGCCGAAGGCGTCGAGGGACCAGCCGCTGACGATGCGCGAGCTGCGGCTTGCGTCCGCCGCGCGGCGCCGCCGGCCGCCTCGCGCCGCCGCGAACCCGCTCCGCGAGGGACTCCGGCTCGAGCAGATGCCGGACCCCTCGACGTTCGTCCTCTTCGGCGCGACCGGCGACCTCTCGCATCGGAAGGTCGTCCCCGCGCTCTACCAGCTCTGGCGGTCGAACCTGCTCCCGCACGAGTTCTGCCTCGTGGCGGTCGGGCGCCGTCAGTACGACGGCGCGTCGTTCGCGGCGGAGCTCCACGCCTCGGTCACCAGGTACGCTCGCGTCCAGCCCGTCGACGAGGAGACGTGGGCGACCTTCGCGGAGCGGATCGTCTACCACCGCGGCGACTTCGCCGACGAGACGATGTCCGGCGCGCTCGCGGAACGGCTCGACGCGATCGACGCCGAGCGCGGGACCCGCGGCAACCGGCTCTTCTACCTGGCCACCCAGGGATCGGCCTTCGCCGAGATCGTCCGCCTGATCGGGCGCGCCGGCCTCGATCACGAGGTCTCGGGCAGCGGCTGGCGTCGGATCGTCATCGAGAAGCCGTTCGGGCGGGACCTGGAGTCCGCGCTGCGGCTCAACCGCGAGGTGGGCAGGGTCTTCCGTGAATCGCAGGTCTACCGCATCGACCACTACCTCGGCAAGGAGACCGTCCGTAACCTCCTCGTGTTCCGGTTCGCGAACGGCATCTTCGAGCCGCTGTGGAACCGCCGGTATGTGGACCACGTGCAGATCACGGTGGCCGAGTCCATCGGCGTCGAGCAGCGGGGCGGGTTCTACGAGGAGACCGGCGCGGCGCGGGACATCCTCCAGAACCACCTCCTCCAGCTCCTCACGTTCGTCGCCATGGAGCCGCCCGCGACGTTCGAGGCGAACGCGCTCCGCGACGAGAAGGTGAAGGTCCTCCGCGCAGTGACGCCGCTCGCGGCGTCGGACGTCGCCCGGGACGTCGTCCGCGGCCAGTACGGGCCCGGCTGGGTCGGAGGCGAGCCCGTCGCCGGCTACCGCGAGGAGCCCGAGGTGGACCCGCTGTCGGAGACCGAGACGTTCGTCGCGGCGAGGATCGTCGTCGACGACTGGCGCTGGGCCGGCGTCCCGTTCTACCTCCGGACGGGCAAGCGCCTCCCCAAGCGGGCGACGGAGATCGCGATCCGCTTCCGAGAGCCGCCCCACCGGCTCTTCCCCGACGCCGGCGGCGACCCCGAGGCGAACCTCCTCGCGCTCCGGATCCAGCCGGACGAGGGGATCCTCCTCCGGTTCGGGGCGAAAGAACCCGGGCTCAACGTGGACGTGCGCGCGGTGAACATGGACTTCAGCTACGGGACCTCGTTCAGCGTCGATTCATCCGACGCGTACGAGACGCTCATCCTCGACGCGCTCCTCGGCGACCAGTCGCTCTTCACGCGTGCGGACGAGGTCGAGGAGGCCTGGCGCATCGTCGATCCACTCCTGTCGGGCTGGGCCTCCGCCCCGCCCCCCGGCTTCCCGGACTACGCGGCCGGCTCGTGGGGCCCGATCGCCGCCGACGCGCTCATCGCCCGCGACGGCCGGCGGTGGCGGCGGATCTGAGCCCGATGGTCGAGGCGACCGATCCGACCCGGATGCCGGAGGCGACGGATCCGGCGATCGCGTTCACGACGCAGCCGGACCTCGCGTGGTCGGCCCGGGCGACGAGCGTCGCCGGGATCGAGCAGGCACTCGCGCGCATCTGGTCCGAGGCCCCGGGCACGGCGGTCGGGGCAGACGGCGAGCCGCACGTGGTCGCGCGGGCGAGCGTCCTCAACCTCGTGACGGTCGCCCGGCAGCCGGAGCTCGCCGCTCGGGCGCTCGACACGTTCACGGCACTCACGGGGCGCCATCCGTCGCGGTCGATCCTCGTCGTCACCATCGACCCGGACGGGCCGCGGCGCCTGTGGGCGGACGTCACGGCGAGATGCCTCATGCCGACCGAGGGGAGGACGTCGGTCTGCACCGAGACCATCATCGTGACGGCGGGGGGCGAGGCGGGCTCCCATCTCGCGTCGATCATCCCGCCGCTCCTCGTGCACGACCTGCCGGTCACGCTCTGGTGGACCGGCGACGTCCCGTTCGATCGGCACGACTTCCGGCAGCTCGTCGGCCGGGCGCTCGAGACCGACCGCCTCGTGGTCGACGGATCCGGCTGGTCCGGGGACGGGCTCGCCGGGGTCCGCCGGCTCGGCGCGATCATCGGGACGACATCGCTCGCCGTCTCCGACTTCGCCCTCATGCGCCAGTCGCGATGGCGCGAGGGGATCGCGTCCGCCTTCGACCAACCGGCGCTCCTCCCGTACCTGCGCTCGATCCGCCGCCTCGACGTGACATACGCGACGGCAGCCGAGGCGAGCGCCGGGACGAACGTCGTCCGGCCGCTCTACCACGTCGCGTGGCTCGCCTCGCGACTCGGATGGAGCGTCGCGCGTCCGCTCGAGCCCGGACCCCGGGGGACATGGACCGCCGTGCTGCGCCGTCCACGCGGCGAGGTCGCGGTCACGCTGGAGCCGGAGTTCGCCCCGGCGCTGCCTCCCGGCTCGACCCTGCGGATGGGGATCGTCGCGGCGCGCCGACGAACGGTGCTGCGGGCGGACGTGACGGCGCGCGCGGAGGCCGTCGTCGTCCGCGCCCGGCTCGACGATCGCGACACGATGGACCGCGTCTACCACGCCGCGCGGCGCACCGATGCCGCCCTGCTCGCCGAGGCCATCGAGAGCGGGGGCCGGGATCCGATCGCCACCGCGGCGATCGCGATGGCGGCGGCGATCGCCGGGCCGGAGCCGGCCGGATGAGCGGCCCGTCGCGCGGCGAGCCGGAGGTCGTCGTCCTCGCCGACGCGACGGCGGTCTGCCAGGAGGCGGCACGGCGGATCGTCGCGGCGGCGCGCGCGGCGGTCGGGGCGCGCGGGCGCGCGGACGTCGCGACGACCGGGGGCTCGACGCCGGGCGGCATCTACCGCGCGCTCGCCGCCACGCCGCTGCGGGACGAGATGCCCTGGGAGCGCCTCCGCCTCTGGTTCGGCGATGACCGATTCGTGCCTCGCGTCCACCGCGACTCGAACCTCGTCCCCGTGGATGCCGTGCTGCTCGGCGGTGACGGGGGCGGAGGCACGCCGCTGCGGCATGCGAACGTCCACCCGTGGCCCGTCGACGCGACGCTCGCGGCCGAGGGAGACGCGCGCGCATGCGCGACGGCATACGAGACGGAGATGCGCCGCGCGATCGCGGCCGACGACGCGGATCGGCCGGTCTTCGACGCGATCGTCGTCGGCATCGGTCCGGACGGCCACCTCCTGTCCGTCTTCCCGAACAGCGCCGCGTTCGACGCGCCTGGCTGGACGGCGGCCGTCGCCGCTCCGACACACATCGGACCACACGTGGAACGCGTGACGTGCACGCCGCGGGTCCTCGAGGCGACGCCCGTCCTCCTCGCGGTCGTGCACGGGGCGCCGAAAGCGGAGGTCGTGGCGCGGATCCTCGCCGGGCCTCTCGACGAGCGCGCGCTGCCGGGCCAGTGCGCCCGCCGCGCCGGTGCCGCGTGGCTCATCGACGAGGCGGCCGCCGCGAGCCTTCCCGCGAGCCTCCGCACGGGCTCCTCCACCGACGCTCGCGCGACCGGCTAGAGTCATGACGTGCACCGCGTGACGATCCCGGGTCTGCCCCTCGCGCGCCGGCCGTGGGCGCCCGGTCTCGCCGGGATCGCGGCGGGCGCCTTCTGCCTCTTCCTCGCGCTCCCCGTGGCCGTGCCGGCCGCATCGACCGCGACCCGCGCGGCGACCCCTGCGGCCGAGGCCCCCGCCCTCGGCACGTGGCACGCGAGCGGCCCCACGCGGACGTTCGTCGACCGGCTCACCGTGCTCGGGTCCGAGCCCACGTCGCTCCTCGCCGATGGGGTCTCGGGCGTGTGGTGGAGCGGCGACGGCGGCACGACGTGGACGGCACCGGACGGTCTCCCCCGTCCCGGCCACGATGCGTTCACCGGCTCCTCGAGCGTCGCGGTCGACCCGTCCGACCCGCGGTCCGCCCTGCTCGCCGTCGGCACCGGCTCGGGCTTCGATCTCTACCGCACGGCGGACGCCGGCGCGTCGTGGACGCGGGTCGAGACCGACGCGTTCGCGGCATCGATCGTCTTCGGGCTGGCCGAGGTGCCGGCCGCGTCCGGTCCCTCCACGATCCTCGTGGTGGGCGGCGAGGAAGGGCTCCTCCGCAGCACCGACGACGGGACGACGTTCCTCCCGGCGACCACGGGCATCGCGCCGGATCCCGACACCGGCGCCGTCGGCGTCGGGTCGGTCGCCTCGTCCACGACGCCCGGGGTGGCGTTCGCGTCGACGACGACGGCGCTCTATCGGACGGAGGACGGCGGCGCGTCGTGGAGCGCGGTCTGCCGCGTCACGGAGTCGACCGCGTGCGGCACTCCGACCGTCGCCCCGGCCGATCCGCGGCTCGTCCTCCTCGCGGGGCTCGCGGGGGTCCAGCGAAGCGACGACGGCGGATCGACATGGACGAGCGTGGGGGCCGGCGTCGTGCCGGGACCCGATGGAGGCGGCATCGGGCCGATCTCCGTGAGCGCGACCGTGCCGGCGGTCGTCCTCGCCTCGGGACAGGCGGGCGTCTTCCGGTCGGGTGATGGCGGCCGCTCCTGGACCGCGTGGAACGGCGGCCTCGCGGCCCTCGAGCTCTCCGGCGCCGATCCGATCGCGCTCGACCCAGCGGATCCCTCCCGTGCCTGGCGGGTCCACGGCACGGGCTTCTTCGCCTCCACGGACGGAGCCGCCTCGTGGCTCGAGCGCTCGGGCCCGAATCCGAAGGGGACCCCAGCCTACGCCGCGCTCGCGGCCGGCGGAACGGTCGGGCTCGTCGCGACGGATGGCGGGATCCTCGAGCAGACCGAGGCCGGCTGGCGGGTCGCGACGTCCACGACCCCCGTCCTCTCCTTCGCGGCCGATCCCGCGCGGCCGGGGCGCGTGTATGCGGCGACGTACGCCGCCGGCGTCGTGGCCTCGGACGACGGCGGGGCGACGTGGGCCGCGTGGTCGCGGGGCCTCGCGAAGACCGTGCACTGGGCCGTCGCGGTCGCGCCCGGGCCCGATGGGCGCGTGGTCCTCGCCTCGGACGCGGGCGTGTTCGTCCGGCTACCCGCGGCATCCTCGTGGAGACGCCTCGGCGCGGGCCTCCCCGACGCGGCGGCCCGGACGGTCGTCGCGCTCGGTGACGGCGGCGTCGTCGCAGGGCTCGAAGGTCGCGGCGCCTGGCGCCTCGACCGCGACGCTACGCGGTGGCACCCCATCGGCCTCGGCGGCCTCTCTGTCCTGTCGGTCGCGACGCTCTCGCGGGACGGACGGATCCTCCTCGCCGCGACCGAGGGACGCGGCGCCTGGCGGACGACGGACGGCGGCACCACGTGGCGTCGCACGCTCGCGGCCGGCGCGACGGCGTCGCTCGCCTACGACCCGGTCTCGCGCATCGCGGTCGTCGCATCTGGGATCCACGTCTACGCGAGCGCGGACGGCGGGCTGACCTGGCGTCGCTTCGAGACCGGGCTCCCAATCGTCGGTCGGGACGAGGCGTGGGCCCGGCGCACCACCGCCGTCGTCGCGGCGCTCGGTGGTGGCCTCGTGCTCACGACCTTCGGGGGGACGTTCCTCGCGATGCCGTCGGCGGCGACGCGATGAGCGGCGAGACCCGCCTCCCGCCGTCCGCACGCCGCCTTGGCCGCCCCGGGTGGGCGCGGTCCGCCTCGGCACTCGTGGCGCTCGTGCTCGCACTCGGCCTCATCGGTGGGTACGCGCCCTCGCCCACGGACGCGGCACCCGGCTCCGGGGCGGCGCTCGCGCTCGGGCCGTACCGGTACGTCGAGCGCAGCTACGACCTGGGCCGCGTCGACCTCTCGGTCCTCGGCGCCGACGGGCGGACGCACAGGCTGCCCACGCGCCTCGTCGGCGAGATCACCGCGCCCGTCGGCCTCGCCGGCCCGCTCCCCGTCGTCCTCTTCCTCCACGGGGCACACCAGTCATGCGCAGAAGGACCGTACGGGATGATCTCGTCGGACTTCCCGTGCCCGCCCGGGTGGGAGCCCGTCGAGTCGTATCCGGGCTACCGGTACGTCGCGCGCGTCCTCGCGAGCCGCGGCTACCTCGTCGTCAGCGTCGACGGGCGGCCGGTCGCACCGTTCGACCACACGGACCGCCCGTTCCCGGACGGGGCCGCGGCCGGGGTCGGCACGTGGATGGACCTCCGGGCGCGGATCGTCGACGCGCACCTCCGGCGCCTCGTCCGGGCCAGCGCGGGTGAGTCCGGCCCGGGGGTCGACTTCGCGGGCATCGCGCTCACCGGCCGCGTCGATGCGACGCGGGTCGCGCTCGTGGGGCATTCCCGCGGTGGCGAAGGCGTCGTGTGGGCCGCGCTCCTCGCCGGGCCTCGCCCGTACCGGGTCGCATCGATCCTCGCGATCGCACCCGTCGATTTCGCGCGCCGGATCCTCCCGTCGGACATCCCGTTCGCGGTGGTCCTCCCGACGTGTGACGGCGACGTCTCGGACCTCCAGGGTGCCGACTTCTACGACGACGCCCGCAACCTCCGCCGGACCGCCCCGCTCCTCCAGGTCGCGGTGCACGGGGCGAACCACGACTTCTTCAACACCGCCTGGGAGGACGAGTGGGGGCCGCCGCCGGACGCCAGCCCCGACGAGCCGGGCGCAAGTGCCGAGCCGTCCGTCGAGCCCTCCCCGACCGCAGAGCCGTCTGCCGATCCCTCCCCATCCGCCGCAGCGACTGCCGCCCCAAGCGTCGAGCCCTCCCCGTCCGCCGCAGCGACCGCCGAGCCGGTGGCCCCCGGCATCGACGTCGGCGGCCCGGACGGCGACTCGCCCTGCTCGTCCGCCGCGATCGGAGCGACGCGGCTGACACGCGCCGCCCAGGAGCGGGTCGGGGCGACGATCGTCGTCGACTTCGTGGACGGGACCCTGCTCGGCGACCGGGCGGCGCTCGCGCGGCTCGGCGAGGACGCCCCGCCGCCTCGCACCCTGGCCGGGACGCCGGTCACCACGCGCTACCAGGCGCCGACCGTCGACCGGATGGACATCGCGCCGCTCGCGGCATCCCCGTACGACCTCGCCCAGACGGCCGGCGGCGGCCGGATCAGCCCGGTGCGACTCGCCTACCTCACCCTGTGCTCGGTCACCGCCCCATCCGACGGCGGCGAGCCGTGCCCCCCGACCGGGTTCCCCCAGGCGCAGGTCGCCGACGAGCTGCGCGTGGGTTGGTCGCGGGAGGGCGCGGCACTCCGGCTCGCCCCGTCGACGCGGCCGGTGGACATGCGCGGGTATGAGGCAGTCGCACTCTCCGTCGCGGTGACGCCCCACGACGCTGACCCGACCCTCAACAGCGGGACGGCGGCGCGTCCGTTCAGCCTCGTCCTCGTCGATTCGCGGGGGAGGCGCGCGGAGGTGCCGGTCTCCAGCCGGGAGTCGGCCGTGCGGGCCTGGCCGACGCTCACGGTCCTCGGGACGGTGAGGATCCCGCTCGCCCGGTTCACCGGCGTGGACCTCGCGCGGATCGTCTCGGTCGAGCTCGCATTCGACCGCACCGCGCGTGGGGCCATCCTCGTCACCGACGTGGCGGCTGTCCGGTAGGGCGTCAGTCGGGCTCGGTCGCCGAACTCACCCTGCCCGCGCGGCGCTCGAGCGCCGCCCCGACCGTCGCCCCGAGC
Source organism: Chloroflexota bacterium (assembly GCA_037147135.1). Classification (GTDB taxonomy): domain Bacteria; phylum Chloroflexota; class Limnocylindria; order Limnocylindrales; family CSP1-4; genus CAIYQJ01. Next base: position 990 of record JBAWVU010000062.1, on the reverse strand, counting down.
GTCTCGATCGAGAAGGGCTTCTCCAGCATCGGCCACGCCTGCCGGTCGCCCGGTGGAGGTCCGGCCTCTTCCGCGTAGCCGGACATGAGCACGACGGGCATGCCCGGAAGGTCGCGCCGGATCCGATCGGCAAGGTCCCAACCCGAGATCCCCGGCATGACGACGTCCGTGAGGACAAGGTCGAACGCAGATGCGCCTCCGGGAGATCCGACGGCGGCGAGGAGGTCCAGAGCCGTCTGGGCCGAGCCCGCGACGCGCACCTCGTGCCCGAGGCCGGCCAGGGCGGTCGTGACGAACGCCGCTACGTCCACGTCGTCCTCGACGACGAGGACGCGTCCGCGAGCAGAAACGCTCGTGCCGGCGTCGGAGGTCGCCGGCTCCGCGCCGCCCGCTGCGACAAGCGGGAGCCTGACCCGGAACGCCGCCCCGCTGCCAGGCCGGCTCTCGATCTCGATCGAGCCGCCGGACTGCTCGACGATCCCGTGGACGATGGCCAGCCCGAGTCCCGTCCCGGGCTCCGTGCGGCCGGTGCCGTCCGTCCCCCGGCTGCCGCCACCGCCGCCGGCCGCCTTCATCGTGAAGAACGGCTCGAAGACATGGGCGGCCGTCTCCGGCGTCATGCCGACCCCGGTGTCGCGGACGACGAGGATGCCGATCCTCTGGAAACTTTAAAGGCTCATGAAGGGTCCAATATCCCGACGCCGCATGCCAGCCTCGAGCAATCGCAAGTCCTTGCCATCATTGAGAAAGAGGACGTTTTTGAAAACAACAGTCTTTCCTGCTTCAGAGTCAAGTAATTCAACATCAATGACTTCATCTTTCTCAACCCGGTATTGTTTTCCACCGGTTTGAAAAATAGCGTATTTATCAAATATAGCATTCATGATTACATGAGCCTTTCAGTCCAGAAACTGTTTTTGATTATTTTTAATTATTTTCTATCTGTAACGAATAAAAAGAACTAAGAGTTAGATTGCTCATTATTTTACC
>JBAWVU010000061.1:0-10103 GCA_037147135.1 Chloroflexota bacterium | reverse complement strand
AGACGCAACAGGCCGGCTGGACGCCCACGGCCCCCTCGAGCGGCAGCCAGACGGCGATCATCACGGCGGGCCACACCGTTCCCATCGCCTTCGGCAACAGCCAACGGTGCTGCCTGACGTTCACGTACCTCGGCGGCAAGGTCGACAACTTCCGCGGGGCAGGCACCAAGTCGGAACCGGTGACTCCGGTCTCGATCACCGCGACCCCCGCCTATTTCGACGCCACGGAGGGCGACCGCGCCTTCGCGCACCGGTTCTACCTGGGCGCAGGGAACTGCATCCAGTCGGCCACCCTTCAGATCAAGATCAAGGCGCTCCTCCGCGGCTCCACGAACGACACGATGGGCATCAGGGTCCCCGGCGGCTCGTCGTGGAGCAGGGCCATCTCCGCCATCGCGCCGACCGGCACCTGGTCGCCGCCCAAGGTGAAGACCGTCGTGTTCGACCTTGGCGCCATGCCGAGCGGTGGTGGCTCGACGAACCTCATCCCGGCGCTCCAGACGACCCGCATACTCGACATCAGCGTCCAGGATGACACCAGCGTCGACTACATCCAGCTCATCGTCGTGTTCTGCGAGTGCGTGGGCAGCTGAGCGCTGCGCCTCCGGCCGCAGGCGACCTCGAGCGCCGTCGGCCAGCCCACACCCCAGCCGCGTCACGCGACGGGTCGGCCGGTCGGCCGACCCGTCGCGGGTCTTGAGCCGGACCCGCCTTCAGCCGCCGCTCGTCGGCGGGAAGAGGTCGAGGCGGTCCGCGTCCGTCACGCTCAGGCTCGGGTCGTCGAGGCGGACGACCTCGCCGTTGAGGCCGGTGACCGCGATCTCGGCCTCGGGCACGCCGGCGAGCCGGAGCGCCTCGCGCAGGGACACCTCCTTCTCGAGGTGGACCTCGAACCGGCCCCGTCGCTCCGGCCCGTAGAACCCGAGCTCGCCCCAGAGGTGGACCCGCACTCAGCGCACGCCCGCTCGGTCGGCGGTCCACTCGATGTCGAGCCGGCGCAGCGTCTCGCGCGTGGGCACGCCGGTGGCCGGGTCCCAGCCCTTGAGCGCGTAGAGCCCGGTGATCGCCTCCTCGAACGCGACCCGGTCGATCGACGTCCCGGTCAACAGGCCACCCTCCAGCGGCGTGTGGAGCCTGTCCGGCAGTCGGTCGTCGCTTCGGCCGAACCCCTCGCGCACGTTGAACATCCGCGCGAGGTTCACGGCCCGCTCCCCGACGTCGAGGAGCTCTTCCACGGTCACGTCCCAGCCGGTGGCCGCACGCACGGCAGCCACCACGTCGGCGACCTGGATGAAGGACCGCGGCGCCGGTCCGAAGAAGCAGAACCCGATGACCTTCTCGGCGCTGTTCCACCGCTCCGCCGCGTACCAGTTGTGGACCTTCGTGGCGCCGAGATCGAGAAGGCCGGCCGGCTCGCTGATCCCGAGCGGCAGGGCGTCCTTGAACGAGACCGACTCCGGGTTCACGAAGATGCCGTCGTGGAAGCCGACGAGGTGGTCTGCGCCCGCCTCGTTCGTCGCGTAGCCGAGCGCCACGCCGACCTTTCCGCGCGGGTCGTGCATCGCGACTTCGAGCCCCTTCACGTGCATGGCGAAGGCGAGCGCCTCGCCGCCGATCGACTCGGCGATGTGACGGGAGCCCATCGCGAGCAGCTCGCCGATCCCCCTGCGGTCCGCGATGAGCGGGATGGCCTGGAGGAGCGCCTCGCCGTTGCCGAAGCGCAGGTCCACGCCCTGCAGCTCCGCCGGCCCGATGAGGCCGTGCTCCACGCACTCCATGACGAACGCCACCGTCCCGGCGGTCGAGATGACGTCGAGGCCGAGCTCGTTGCAGAGCTCGTTCGCGCGGGCGACGAGCTGGAGGTCGAAGATCGCGCAGTCGGACCCCAGGCCGGCGATCCCCTCGTACTCGGGGCCGTCGTACGTGTCGGTGACGCGGTAGCGGTCGTCGAACGCCGTCTCCGGCTTGCAGCGGACGGCGCACGCGTAGCAGGACCGCGTCCCGCTGCGGATCGCCTCGTAGGCCGCCCAGCCGATCTGGTCCGCGTGCTCGAAGGAGCCCTGCCGGAAGTTGCGGGTGGGGAGGATCCCGGCGGCATTCTGCCTGTCCGTGATCCCCGGCGTGCCCTTGGTCCGCAGGTCCCAGCCCGCCGGGTTCTCTGTGACCTCCCTGGCGAGTCGGCGCCCGATATCCGCGAGCGCCTGCGCATCGTGCGCGAGCGCCGCGTAGCGCCGCGAGCCCTTCACCGCGATCGCGCGGACGTTCTTGGAGCCCATGACCGCGCCCATGCCCGTGCGGCCGTTGTAGTGGCGCAGCTCGTTCATGAGCATCGCGTACGGGACGAGGTTCTCCCCCGCGCGACCGATCTGGAGGACCCGCGCGAGCTTCTCGCCCACCGCCTCGCGGATCGCCGACTGGACGATCGGCGGATCCTGCCCCCACAGCTCGCCGGCATCGCGGATCTCGGCCGTGCCGTCCTTCACCCACAGGTAGACCGGGTGGGGCGACCTGCCCGTGAGGATGATCGCGTCGAACCCGGCCATCTTGAGCTCGGGCCCCCAGTAGCCGCCCGCCTCGGATTCGCCGAAGGCCCCCGTGAGGGGTGAGCGCGCGATGGCGCTGAAGCGCGTCGCCGTTGACACGGGCGCACCGGTGAGGAGGCCGGCCGCCAGGACGAGGATGTTGTCCGGGCCCAGGGGGTCCACGCCGACGGGCACCTCGCGCAGCAGGTAGTACGCCGCGAGAGCCTTGCCGCCCGGGTACCGCCGGAAGAACGCCTCGTCGAATGTCTCGACGGTGGTCTCGCCGCGGGTGAGGTCCACGCGGAGGATCGTGCCGTTGCTCCCGAAGCCCATCGCCCACCTCCATCGCGGCCGGTCCCCCGGGACTCCGGCGGATCGCTGCGTGCACATGCTGCGCCTACATCATGGCCCGGGGGGCGGCTCCGCGTCGCCGCCCGCGCGACAGAGGTCGAGCTCCGCGGCCCGGCGAGCTACAGCGCCGCGACGAGGATCCCCGCCAGCTCGTCGTCGGTGAGGACGACCGGGTTCGTCCGCATGCTCCCACCCCGCGAATCGGCGACGATCTCGTCGATCATGCTCGTCGTGAGCCCGAACTCGGCGAGGCCGCGCAGCCCAAGGTGCGACGCCCAGCTCGCGAGGAGCCCGATGAGCCCGGCACGGGCAGCCGCGTCGCCGACAGCCGGCTCGCCGAGGAGGACTCGCCCGGCACGCGCGTATCGGGCGAGCCCCGGCCCGCTCGGGTCGCGTGCCTCGAGCGCGTGGATGTTCGCGGCGGTGGCCGGGGCGACGACGGCGCCGCACGCCACGCCGTGGGGGACGGGCAGCGCGGCACCGAGCGGCGCGGTGAGGCCATGGGCCGCACCCAGCCCGGCCTGCGCGAGGCAGATCCCCGACGCGAACGCCGCCCACGCCATCCGCTCGCGCGCGGCCGCCGTCTCCTCGCCGGCGCCGGGCCCGCCATCGAACCACGGCAGCAGCGCGTCGCGCGCGGCCTCGAGGCCGGCGAGCGCGAGGGCGTCGGCGAAGGGCCCGGCGCCGGTGGACACGTACGCCTCGAGCAGCTGCGTGACGGCGTCCATCCCGTCGGCGGCGATGAGGGGACGTGGGCACGTGTCCAGAAGGTCCGGGTCGACGATCGCGACCGCCGCCACGAGCGCGTCGTCGCGGAACGAGCGCTTGAACCCACCCGGCCCGCGGACGCTGAGGACGGCGTTCTTCGCCGCCTCGCTGCCGGTCCCGGCGGTCGTCGGGACGGCGATGAACGGGAGCGCGGGGCCTTCGTACGGGAGCCCGCGTCCCACGACCTCGAGGTGGTCCATCACCGACCGCCCCGTCGGGAGGAGGCCGGCGACCGCCTTCGCGGTGTCGAGGGCGCTCCCGCCGCCGATCCCCACGACCACATCGATGCCGGCCGGCCGGAGCAGCGCGACCGCCTCGTCGACGAGATCGGGCGAAGGCTCGCCGGGGACGACCAGGCCCTCGACGCGGATCGCGCGGTCCTCGAGCGCCGCGAGCAGCCACCCCCCGCGGGGCGTCCGGCGGAACGACCCGGCCCCGGTCACGAGGAGCGCGTGGCGACCGAGAGCGGCGACGTGGTCCGGGAGGCGCTCGATGCATCCCCGGCCCAGCTCCACGCGGGGGAGCCGCCCGAGGCTGAACGACGTCATGACAGCGCGTCCGCCCCCGGCCCGGACGCCGGGCCGATCGCGATGGCCTCCCACGGCACGCCGAACCGCGGCTCCGCGAACCAGTCGGCCACGGCGGCCCGCCACGCGAGGTAGTGAGGCGTCTCCCTGTGAGCCGCGGCCGCCGCAGCGTCGGCGTAGGCCTCGTACAGGAGGAGGCGGGTCGGGTCGTCGGAGGCACGGAGGACGTCGAACCGGAGGTTCCCGGGCTCGCGGATGGAGCCCTCGTGGTTCGCGCGGGTCGCGACGATGAACTCGTCCACGTGCTCCGACTTCACGTGGATGTGAACGAGCATGACGTGCATCCCGAGCTCCTTCTTCGCGCCGTCCGCGTGTCGCCGTCGCGAGCACCCTCGACATGGCTCCGTCCGCTCGCAGCCGGCTCTGTCTGCCAGCCCCGAGGATGCCGCGGCCGGCCGAGACAAAGGCACGGCGAAGTGCACCGAACGCGCGGGACCATCGTCACCATCGGTCGCGACGCCCCTCCGTCGTGACATCATCGGCCGGTCATGTCCCGCGACCGCGCCCTCGTCCTCCAGGCCCTCATCGCGCTCATCTGGGGCGTTCACTGGGTCGTCGCGAAGGTCGGTCTCGGATATGTCCCGCCGTTCAGCTACGCGGCGCTGCGCGTCGCCGTGGCGGTCGTGGCCATGGCGATCCTCCTCGGAGCGCAGGGCCGGATCCGACGTCCGCCGCGCCACGATCTCCCCGTGCTCCTCGCCGTGGGGCTCGGGCAGATGGCGGCGCAGATCGCTGCCATGAACCTCGCGCTCCTCGTCCTTCCGGCGGGGCGGTCCGCGATCCTCGTGTTCACGATGCCGCTCTGGGTCGCGCTCATCCAGATCGTGGTGCTCCATCGCCCTCCGGGGTCGCGGGAGCTCCTCGGGCTCGCGCTGGGCCTGTCCGGCGTCGCCCTGCTCGTGAGCCCCGCCTCGCTGCCGACCGTGACTCCGGCGGTCGCGGTCGGGATCGCGATGCTCCTCGCCGCGGCGATCATCTGGGCGTCCACGCTCCTCCTCGTCCGGTCCCACCGGTGGGAGGCATCGACCCTCGACCTCACGCTCTGGGAGCTCCTCGTGGCGTTCATCCCGCTGGCGGTGCTCGCGCTGGCCGTCGAGGGTGGCCGATCGATCGAATGGGGGCTCCCGGCGATCGCGGTCATCCTGTACAGCGGCCTCCTCGCGACGGCGTTCGCCTACTGGGCGAGCCAGTCGATCCAGCGGGCGCTGCCGCCCGCGATGGCGGCGATCGGCTTCCTCGCCGTGCCGGTCGTCGGCCTCGTCTCAGGCGCGCTGCTCCTCGGCGAGCCGGTCGGCATCGTCGACCTCGCGGCGGCCGTGATCACGCTCACCGGGATAGGCGTCGTCCTACTGCAGGGCGGCCGCGGGGCGATCGTGCCGCGGCCCGGGTCCGTGCCCGCGCCGGAGCCGGAGCCCGCGGGGCCTCCTCAGCCGGTGCCGTAGGGCACGATCCACGCCCCGTCCGCGACGCCGGTCCGGCCCCGGCGCCGGGTCACGTCCATGGGAGCGCGCTTCGCGTCGCCCAGTAGCGCTCCGGCTCCTCGGCGAGGGCCGCGAGCTCGGCCGCCTCGTCGAGGGCGAGCACGACGTCCAGCGCCGCGACGTTGCTCTCGAGCTGCGCCACGGTGACCGCCCCGGAGAGGACGACCGACGCCCACGGGTTCGCGATGGCCGCGGCGATCGCGACGGCGTCGACCGTCGTCCCCCGGCGGGCCGCGATGCGCCGGAGCAGGTCGGCCGCCGGCCCCGTACCTCGATCCGTGAGGCGGCCGTTCGCGAGCGCCTCCTTCACGATGACCCCGAGACCTGCGTCGCGTGCCTCGCCCAGGGCCGGGCCGGACGACGGCTCGAGGGGGTTCCACGTCGCCTGCACCGTCTGGAACACGACCGCCCCATCCGCCCGCGCGTCGAGCGCCCGCCGGACGACCTCGGCCTGCCGCGGCCCGCTCACCGACAGCCCGACGGCGATGCCCGCCTCGCGGACGCCGACGAGCTCCGCGAGCACCGCAGCGTCGTCGAGCACGCCGCTCTCCAGCGTCGCGGAGTGGACCTGGTAGAGGCGCAGGTGGGCGCCGAGCAGCCCGCGGCTCTCGGCCAGCTGGCGCCGGAGGGTGGCGACCGAGTGGTCCTTCACCTCGTTGACCTCGGCGCCCACCCGCCAGTCGGCGACGTACGTGTAGCCCCACTTCGAGCCGACGACCATCGAGCCCGGCGCCATGCTCCGGGCGTCGAGCCACGACGCGAGGAACTCCTCCGCCCGGCCGTACGAGCGTGCGGCGTCGACGTAGCGGATGCCGAACGCATATGCCGCGTCGAGCAGCTCGTGGCTCCGGCGCCGCATCTCCCCGGGCGTGCGCGCCCCGGCGAAGTCCTCGCCCCGCCCGAGCGTGATGTACCCCGGGCGGCCGATCGCGGCGAGGCCCAGCCCGATGGGCGTGACGGCGAGCCCGGAGGAGCCGAGCGGACGCAGGTCCATGGTCACAGGCTACACGGCCGAAGGCTGCGGCGGCGGCTCAGCCGACGATGACCACCTCGGCCTCGATCTCGACGGGAAGCCCGAAGGGGAGCTCCGCCATCCCGACGGCGGAGCGCGCGTGGGCCCCGGCGTCGCCGTACAGGTCGAGGATGAGGTCGGAGAACCCGTTGATGACCGACGGCTGCCGGTCGAAGCCGGACGCCGAGGCGACCATCCCGAATACCCTCGCCCAGACGACCCGATCGAGGTCGCCGACCGCGCGCTGGAGGCTCCCGAGCATCGAGAGCGCCGTGAGCCGCGCCGACACGTACGCCTCCTCGACCGTCACGTCGGCCCCGACCTTGCCGAACGGACCCGCGATCGAGCCGTCGGGGAGCTGCGGCCCATGGCCGGAGACGAACGCGCGGTCCCCTACGATCCGGACCGGCGTGAACGGGAGCCGCACGCCGAGCGGCGCCTGGACCGGCGGTGGCAGCACGAGCCCGAGCACTGCGAGCCGCTCTTCGACCTTCATGGGATCACCTGCCTCAGCGCGAAGAGGACGTTCGCCGGGCGCTCCGCGAGCCGGCGCATGTACCACGGGTACCACGCCGTCCCGTACGCGACGAGCGTGTGCGAGGGATAGCCCTCGCGCTGGAGCCTCCGCAGCTCCGGGGCCCGGATCCCGTACAGCATGTGCACCTCCAGCTTGGCCCGCGGGACTCCCGCGGCCTCGGCGAACGTCCCGATCCGCCGGACGAGGTCGGCGTCGTGCGTCCCGAGCCCCAGGCGCGCGCGGCCATCGCGGGCGGCGAGCGCGAGGGTGACGGCGAGCGTCTGGTACGAGGCGTCCGCGTCGGCCTTGCGCCGGTATGCGATCGAGGCCGGCTCGTCGTACGCGCCCTTCACGAGCCGGACCGCGGGGCCGATGACGAGCAGGCGCTGGAGGTCGGCCGCGGTCCGCCGGAGGTACGCCTGGAGGCAGATCCCGACGTTCTCGTGGTCGGCACGGAGCCGCTCGTACAGCTCGATCGTCGGGTCGACGTACGGGGAGCTCTCCATGTCGAGCCAGAGCCACGTCGCCGCCTCCGCCGCGTGGCGGGCGAGCGCGTCGCAGTGGCGGTACGTCGCCTCCGCGTCGATGTCGAGGCCGAGCTGCGTGGGCTTCACGCTCACCTCGATCGGGCGCGCCCGGGTCCGCCCCGCGTCGATGACCGCGTGGTAGTGCGCGGCGACGGCGTCCGCCTCGGAGAGCGCGGTGAGGTTCTCGCCGAGCCGGGTGAAGAGGACCCCCTGTCCGCTCGCGATGAGCGCGTCCGCGGCGCGGAACGCGTCGGCGACGGTCTCGCCCGGCATGAACCGGCGCACGGCGCGCCGGACGAACCGCATGCGCGGGAGCCGCTCGCGCAGCGTGGGGTTCCGGGCCATCCAGAGCAGGATCCGTCGCATCTCGTCGACCTCGGCGCTCGGCCGCGCCCGGCGCGCGGCGCGCCGGCGGGTGTCGTGCGGATGGTCGCACGCCGGCGGCCCGTCGTGCGGGTATGGTTCGACCATGGTGGCCGATCGGCCCTCCGCCGACCCCGTCCGCCCGACGCCCCCGGCGTCGGGCGTCGCGCGGTGGCTGCCGGGCGTCGCGACGCTCCGGACGTACCGGCGTGGCTGGCTGCGCGGCGACATCGTCGCGGGGCTCATCCTCAGCACGCTGCTCGTGCCCGCGGGGATGGGCTACGCGGAGGCGGCCGGGCTGCCGGCGATCACCGGCCTCTACGCGACGATCGTCCCGCTCATCGCGTACGCGGTCTTCGGCCCGTCCCGGATCCTCGTCCTCGGCCCGGACTCCGCGCTCGCGGCGCTCATCGCCGCGACGATCCTCCCGATGGCCGCGGGTGACCCGGAGCGGGCGATCGCGCTCGCGGGGATGCTCGGCATCCTCACCGGACTCCTCTGCATCGCCGCCGGGCTCGCGCGCTTCGGCTTCCTCACCGACCTCCTCTCGAAGCCGGTTCGCGTCGGCTACATGAATGGGATCGCGCTCACGGTCATCGTGAGCCAGCTCCCCAAGCTGTGCGGGTTCTCCGTCGACAGCGAGGGCGTCATCGCCGGCTTCATCGAGTTCTGCCGCAAGCTCCTCGACGGCGCGGCGGTCCCGCAGGCCGTGGTCATCGGCATCTCGGGCATCGCGATCATCCTGGGGTTGAAGCGGGTCGCGCCGCGGTTCCCCGGCGTGCTCGTCGCGGTCGTCCTCGCGACGGTGGCGGTCTCCGTTCTCGGCCTCGCGGACATCGTCAGGGTCGTGGGCGCCATCCCGCGCGGGATCCCGCTCCCATCGATCCCGGCAGTCCAGCTCGCCGATATCGGCCCGCTCTTCGTTGGAGCGATCGGGATCGCCCTCATCTCCTTCGCCGACACGAGCGTCCTCAGCCGGACGTTCGCGGCCCGCAACGGCTACCGCGTCGACCCGAACCGCGAGGTCACGGCCCTCGGGATCGCGAACGTCGCCGGCGGCCTCTTCCAGGGTTTCCCGGTGAGCAGCTCCGCATCGCGGACGCCGGTGGCGGAGTCGGCCGGTGCGCGGACCCAGCTCACGGGCGTCGTGGGTGCCGCGGTCATCGCGGCCTTGCTTCTCGTCGCGCCGGACCTGTTGCGGAACATGCCCCAGGCCGCGCTCGCCGCCGTCGTCATCACCGCCGTCCTCGGCCTCTTCGACTTCCGCTCGATCGGCCGGTTCTCCCGTGTCCGCCGCTCGGACGCGGCCGTGTCGATCGCGAGCTTCCTCGGGGTGGCGATCCTCGGAGTGCTCCCCGGGATCGCGCTGGCGGTCGTCCTCTCGCTCCTCGACTTCATCCGGCGCGCGTGGCAGCCGCACGACGCGGTCCTCGGCCGGGCCGAGGGGGTCAAGGGCTACCACGACACGCAGCGCTACCCGCACGCGAGGCAGATCCCGGGCCTGCTCCTCTACCGGTGGGACGCGCCGCTCTTCTTCGCGAACGCCGACACGTTCCGCGAGCGGATCGTCGAGCTCGTCGACGCCGCCGAGCCGCCGATCCGCTGGGTCGTCGTCGCGGCCGAGCCGATCACCGACGTCGACACGACCGCGGCCGAGGCGATCGCCGAGCTCGACACGGAGCTGGAGCGCCGCGGGGTCGAGCTCGCGTTCGCCGAGATGAAGGACCCCGTGAAGGACCGGCTCCAGCGGTACGGCCTCAAGGCGACGATCGGGCGCGAGTACTTCTTCCCGACGCTCGGTGTCGCGGTCCACGAGTTCCTCGAGCAGAACCAGGTCGCGTGGGTCGACTGGGAGGAGGCGGGACCGGCGACCGAGGGTCCGTCGCGGGCGCCGTGAGCGGGGCCGGCGGGGAGCCGGCGACCGCGGCGCTCGGCTACGGGGCGGGACGCAGGGGGGCGCAGACCTCCGCCAGTG
>JBAWVU010000060.1:0-10161 GCA_037147135.1 Chloroflexota bacterium | reverse complement strand
GTGGTGGTGAGGTGCATGGGCGAGCGGCGGGGCGCCTTGGCGGCGGCCGCGCGGGGGCCGGGGGCGGCGCCAGAGCCGCGTGCGGCACGGGGGCCGGGAGGGGCTGCAGGGGTCGTCATCCGAGCGATCCCTCCATCTCGAGCTTCACCAGGCGGTTGAACTCGATCGCGTACTCCATCGGGAGCTCCTTGGTGAACACCTCGAGGAAGCCCTGGACCACGAGGTTCGTCGCCTCGTTCTCCGTCATGCCCCGGCTCATGATGTAGAAGATCTGGTCCGCGGAGACCTTCCCGACGGTGGCCTCGTGGGTCATCGTCGTGTCGTCCTCCTGTATGTCGATGTACGGGTATGTGTCGCTCCGGCTGTCCTCGTCGAGGAGGAGCGCATCGCATCGGACCGAGGCGGTGACGTTCGTCGCGCCCGGCGCGACCTTCACGGTCCCCCGGTACGTGGCGCGCCCGCCGTCCTTGCTCACTGACTTGCTCACGATCCGGCTGCGCGTGTCCGGCGCGAGGTGGACCGCCTTCGCGCCAGTGTCCTGGTGCTGGTCGTGCCCGGCGAACGCGACGCTCACGATCTCCGCCGTGGCGTTGCGGCCCACGAGATAGATGCTCGGGTACTTCATCGTGAGGCGGGAGCCGGTATTCGCGTCGACCCACTCGACCGTCGCGTTCTCGTGCGCGTGCGCTCGCTTCGTCACGAGGTTGTAGACGTCGCGGCTCCAGTTCTGGATCGTCGTGTACCGGACCTTGGACCCCTTGAGGGCAAGGACCTCCACGACGGCGGAGTGAAGCGAATCGGTGGCGTAGATCGGGGCGGTGCAGCCCTCGATGTAGTGGACCTTGGCGCCCTCGTCCACGATGATGAGCGTCCGCTCGAACTGCCCGGTGTTCTCACCGTTGATGCGGAAGTACGCCTGGAGCGGGAGCGGGACCTCGATGCCCTTGGGGACGTAGACGAACGAGCCGCCGGACCAGACGGCGCTGTTGAGCGCGGAGAACTTGTTGTCCTCGGCTGGCACGACGGTCCCGAAGTACTTGCGGAACAGCTCCGGGTACTCGCGGAGCCCCTGGTCCGTCCCCATGAAGACGACGCCAAGCTTGGAGAGCTCCTCCTTCACGGAGTGGTAGACGACCTCCGAGTCGTATTGGGCGCCCACGCCGGCGAGGAACTTGCGCTCGGCTTCGGGGATCCCGAGCTTCTCGAACGTCAGCTTGATCTGCTCTGGGACGTCGTCCCAGGACTTCTCCTCGCGCTCGGACGGCTTGCGGTAGTAGACGATCTTCCCGAAGTCGATGTCGTTGAGCTGGCCGCCCCACTGCGGCATGGGCCGGGCGAGGAAGTGGTCGTAGGCCCGCAGGCGGTATTCGAGCATCCAGGCCGGCTCGTCCTTGAACCGGCTGATCTCCACGACGGTGTCGCGCGTGAGCCCCCGCTTCGTCTCCGCGAGGTAGGCGACGTCGTCGTGGAAGCCGTACTGGTACTCGGTCGAGACGATCTCGGGCGGGGTGGTCATCGGTCGGCGGCTCCCTGGCATGGTCGCGCTGGAGGCTCACAGGATGTGATGGAGGCTCGGAGGAGGTCGAGACGCCCGTGCCGATGGGGTCTGCCGGCGGGTCCGGCAGGGCGCTCGTCTAATTCCGAGTCAGATTATCGGATTTAAGCGCCGGGACGTCAACGCGTCCTCGCCGCGCCTATCATCGGATGCGTCGACCCCACGAGCACCAGGGAAGGAGAACGGATGGCGGAACTCGTCGTCATCGGATACCCGGACGTCGCCACGGCCACGAGGGCCCTCGAGACCGTCGGCCAGCTCCAGCACGACCTCGTCATGGAGGTCGCGGGCGCTGCCGTCGTCGAGAAGACGCTCGAGGGCAAGGTCAACATGGTCACGAAGACCGGCGCGACGTCGTCCGGCGTGGCCTGGGGCGGGCTCTTCGGCCTGCTGTTCGGGCTCATCTTCCTCATCCCCATCGGCGGCCTCATCATCGGCGGCATCATGGGCGCCATCATGGGAACGGCGAGCGGATGGGGGATCAAGGACGAGTTCCGCCAGCGTGCAGCGGACGTCCTGCAGCCCGGCAAGGCTGCCCTCGTCATGTTCGTCGTCAAGGCGACGCCGGACAAGGCGCTCGACGCCCTCGCGCCGCTCGGCGGCGAGGTCCTCCGGACCTCGCTCTCCGACGAGGCCGAGAAGGAGCTCGAGGAGGCCCTCAAGACGGGCAAGGCGCCCGACGCCGTCACGCCGCTCATCTGAGACGAGGCCGCGCCTCGCGTCGATGCCCCGGCCCGGAGGCCGGGGCATCGACGATTCCCAGGGGCTGCGGGACCGCCGGTCAGCCTTCCGCTGGGTCCTCGGGGCCTCCGGCAGGGGCGGAGGCCCGCTCGAGGATCGACGGCCCGACCTCGAGGTACCGGGTGACGAAGCCGAGCGAGAAGATGACGGCCGCGATGGCGAGGCCGTACGCGAGTATGTCGGTGCGGGAGCTGCTGCTGCCCCACTCGACCGCCTCGCCGAGGAAGGCGACGACGAGCGCCACGATGACGACGCCGGTGAGGCGCCCCTTCAGCTCCCCGAACGAATGGACCTGCATGGCCCGCGGGAGCCGCGGGATCTGGCCGATGAAGAGCTGGAAGAAGCCGATCGCGAACACGAAGAGGATCGTGCCCAGGAGGAACAGGTCGATCGTGCTCACGGCGTCGACGAGGACCGCCTTCGCCGCCTGGTCGGAGAAGTCCCGGCCGAGGTACGCGTCGTACGCGTTCACGAAGACACGGATGAGGCCGTACACCTGGACGACGACCGAGGCGATGAACGAGCCCACGACCGCGAGGAGCGCGAGATAGCGGCTGCCACCCAGGAACCGGTCGACCATGCCCATCGCCCTCCGGACGCCCCCCGTTCGCTGGGGCCGAGTCTAGTGGCATGGACACGCCTCGCGCACGGCCGGCGCACGGGCGCGGCGCACGGCCGGCGCACGGGCGCGGCGGGCATGCGCCCGGGACCGGCAACGACCCCGGCCGGAGGGTACGGTAGCCACGGGGAGACTCGGCCATGCCGACGAGCGGATCGGAGGAGACGATGCGGAGCGTGATCGCGTTCTACCGGCTGCAGATCCAGCTGCTCTGGGACTGGCGGGGCGGGCCCCTCGCGCTCCTGCGGCGCCTCATCGTCACCTTCCTCGTCTCCCTCATCGCCTTCTGCGTGACCGTACTGGTCATGCCGGGGATCAGCGTCAGGACACTCGGCGAGGCTGCACTCGCCGTGATCGTCATGGCCCTTCTCAACGCGGCGATCCGCCCGATTCTCCTCGCGGTAGTCCAGCCGATCTCCGTCATCGCGGTCGCGATCGCGGCCGTGCTCTTCCAGGTCCTCGTCATCCTCCTCCTGGTCCCGCTCGTCCCGGGCATCGAGGTGGCCGGGTTCTGGGCAGCCTTCTGGGCATCGTGGATGTTCGCGATCGTCAACACGGTGCTCACGTCCGTGCTCGACCTCGACCGCGGCGGGTCGTACTACGGGCTGCTCGTGCGCCAGCTCGCGGTCCGCGGCCACGACGTGGTGAAGACCGACGCACCGGGGCTCGTCATCATCCAGATCGACGGGCTCGCCCACCCGATCCTCGCCCACCAGGTGCGGGCGGGCCAGGTCCCGGTGATGGCGAGCTGGATCCGGACCCGCACCCACCACCTCTCCCGGTGGGAGGCGATGCTCCCCTCCCAGACGTCCGCCAGCCAGGCCGGCATCCTCCACGGCAACAACGACGGGATCCCCGCCTTCCGCTGGTACGAGAAGGAGGCACAGCGCCTCATGGTCTCGAACCGCCCCGCCGACGCGACCGAGATCGTGCGCCGCATCTCCAACGGCGAGGGCCTGCTCAGCCAGGGCGGCGCGAGCGTCAACAACCTCGTGTCGGGCGACGCGGTCCGCGCATACCTGACGATGGCGACGATCGCCGCAAAGGGCGGCCAGGGCCTCGGCGACAGCCGCGCGTTCGCCTCGTTCTTCCTCAACCCCACCGGCTACCTGCACACGACGGTCCGGTTCGTCGCGGAGGCGCTCAAGGAGATGGTCCAGGCGCGACGGCAGCGGCGCGCCGGCGTCGTCCCGCGGATGCACCGTGGCGGCGTCTATCCCTTCGCGCGCGCGACGACGAACGTCATGCTCCGCGACGTGGGAGTCGCGCTCGTCATGGAGGAGATGTACCGGGGCACGCCGGTCGTCTACATCGACTTCACCGACTACGACGAGATCGCCCATCACAGCGGGCCCGAGCGCGCCGAGTCCCTCCAGGCACTCGACGGCGTCGACGCGGCGATCGGGACGCTCGCGAAGGCCGCCGAGGCGACCCCGCGCCCCTACGAGTTCGTCATCCTCTCCGACCACGGCCAGAGCCTGGGCTCCACCTTCCTCCAGCGCTACGGCGAGACGCTCCAGGACGTCGTCCGGCAGCTCATGGGCGGCGAGCAGTCCGTCGAGGCGGCTACCTCGCGCGTGGAGGACTGGGGCCCGATCAACACCTTCGCGTCCGAGCTGTCGCAGAGCAAGGGCGTCACCGCCGCGATCGCCCGAAAGGCGTTCAAGAATCGGACCGAGGGCGGCGTCGTCACGCTCGGGCCGGACGCCGAGATGACGCATTCCGAGAGCGGTGCACACGTCGATACGCCGGCGAAGGGAGGCACGGAGGCGAAGAGCGCCGAGCCGGCCGACCTCGTGGTCGTCGCGTCCGGCAACCTCGGGCTGGTCTACTTCAACGACCGGCCGGGGCGCCTCACGGTCGAGGAGATCGCCGAGCTCTACCCGGGTCTCGTCGACGCGCTCGCGAACCACCCCGGCGTGGGCCTGCTCCAGCTTCGGTCGGCCGAGCACGGCGCCGTCGCGATCGGCAAGAACGGCGTCAACTACCTCGACGAGGGGCGGATCGTCGGCGAGGACCCCGTCGCGAACTACCCCGGCCGAGCGCGGGAGAGCCTCATCCGCGAGGACCGGATGGAGCACTGCCCGGACATCGTCGTCATCAGCGTCTACGACACGGAGACCGACGAGGTGGCCGCCTTCGAGGAGCTCATCGGGAGCCACGGCGGCCTTGGGGGTCCCCAGACGTCGCCGATGATCCTCCACCCCGTCCGGTGGAGCCTCGACGAGGAGGTCCCGCTCGGGGCACCCGCCATCTACCGCAACATCCGGCGCTGGCTTCTCGACCTCGGCATCGACCTCGGGAAGAAGGACGCCGAGCCGCCGGCGGCGGCCTGACCGACGCGATCCGGGCTCACGGCGCGGGGCGGCGCCCGCAGGACCACCGATCGAGATGACGAGACCCCGGCCATCCGGCCGGGGTCTCGTCGCGCTGGGTGCGGTGTGGGCCCGGCGATCCCGGGCCCGCGGTCACGCGCCCGCGGGGGCGGGCGGAGCCGCCGTCGGATCAGACGACGTGGGCTCGGTCGCGGGCTGCCGCGAGAAGCGCCGGGAGAGCCCGGACTTCCCGCCGTCCACGAGCGAGTACAGGACGGGGATGACGAGCAGGGTGAGGAAGGTGGAGGTGAAGAGGCCGCCGATGACGACCGTCGCGAGCTCGCTCGCGATGATCGACCCCTCGTTGAGGCCCAGGGCGAGCGGCGTGAGCGCGAGGATCGTCGCCAGGGCGGTCATGAGGATGGGCCGGACTCGGGTCCGGCCTCCTTCCACGAGCGCGTCGTGCGTGGACTCGCCCTTCGTGCGGAGCTTCTCGACGAGGTCGAGGAGGACGATCGCGTTCGTCACGACGATGCCGATGAGCATGAGGAACCCGATGAGGGCGCTGATGCCGATCGGGCGCCCGGTCACGAAGAGCGCGGTGAACGCGCCGATCGTCGCGAGCGGGAGGCTGAACAGGATGATGAACGGCGTGATCAGGCTGTTGAACGTGAGCACGAGGCAGATGTAGACGAGGAGGATCGCGACGCCCATCGAGGCGAAGAGCCCGCCGAACGCGCTGTTCTGCTGCTGGGTGATGCCGGCGAGCTCGACGGTCACGCCCGCGGGGAGCGAGCCTGCCTTCACGAGCCCATCGATCGTCTTCTGGACGGCCCCCGAGACGCCGCCCTGGTCCTTGCTCGTGATGTCTGCCGTGATCGAGGACGCGGGTGCGCCGTCGATCCGCGTGACGCTGCCCTGGGACTGGACTTCGTTGACGTCGGCGATCGCGGAGAGCGGCACCTTCGTCACGGTGCCCATCGGAAGGGCCTTGAGCGCATCCACGGACGCGACCGCCGCCGGATCGATCCCCATGTACACGTCGTACGTGGCGCCGTCCGCGGTCTGGACTCGACCCACCTGGCTGTTCGTGAGGACGCCACGGATCGTGCCGGCCACCTGGGCCGTCGTCATCCCGGCCGCGATCGCCTTGTTCGGGTCGACCACGACGTCGACGGACTGCGTCCCGCGCGTGATGTCGGTCTTGAGATTGACGATGTCCGGCTGGTCCTTGATCGCGTCGACGACCTGCTGGGTCGCCGTCGCGACGGTGGCCTGGTCGGGTCCGCTCACCACCACGTTGAGGCCGCTGTTGCTGAAGCCCGCTCCGCTGGAGACGGTGACGTCCCAGCCGTCCGCCTTGACGGGCGCGAGGGCGGCGAGGAGGTCCTCCGTCTCCTTGGCGACGTCGGCGTCGCTCTTGAGGCGCGCGGTGAGGGTCGCGCTGTTCGCGGCGCGCCCCGTGAAGGCCGCATAGATCGTCTGGAAACCCGAGTCACCCTCGCCGGGGACGGTCGTCTGCACCAGGGTGACCGCCGGGTTCTCCTTGATGATCCCCTCGGCCTGGATCGCGCGGTCGAGGACCGTCTTCGACGGCGTGCCGGACGGCGGCGAGACGCTGACGCTGAGCACCTTCTGCGAGCCGGTGTTGATGAACTGCGTCGGGATGGACGGCACGAGGGCGAGCGTCGCGACGAACAGCGCAGCCGAGACGAAGAGGACGCCGAGCTTGGTCGCCCGGCTCCGGAGGGCGAACTTGATCGTCGGGGTGTAGGCGCGGATCCAGATCGACTTCCGCGGCTCGCCGTCCTCGTCCACGTCCATCTTCACCCGGTCGACGAGGAAGTAGCCCATGACCGGGACCACCGTCAGCGCGCACACGAGCGACGCGAGCAGGGCGAAGGTCACGGTGAGCGCGAACGGGAGGAAGAACTGGGAGACGATCCCGCCGACGAAGCCGAGTGGCAGGAAGACCGCGACGGTGGTGATCGTGGAGCTCGTGATGGCGGAGGCCACCTCACGTGGCGCCGTGAGCACGGCGGTCAGCCGGTCCTCGCCCCGGGCTCTATGCCGGTAGATGTTCTCGAGGACGACGATCGCGTCGTCCACCACGCGTCCGATGGCGACCGCGAGGCCACCGAGGGTCATGATGTTGATCGAGATGCCCGCCATGAGCATGAGGACGAGCGCGGCGAGGATCGACGTCGGGATGCTGATCGCGGCGACGAACGTGGAACGCAGCGAGAACAGGAAGAAGAAGATCACGGCGATCGCCATGAGCGCGCCGAGCAGGCCCTCGCGGAGGAGGCCGTCGCGGGACTCCTTGATGAACGCCGAGAGGTCGCTGACGATCGTGACGTTCAGCTCGGGGTGTCGCGCCTGGATCTCGGCGATCTTCGCGTTCACCTCGTCGGCGACCGTCACGGTGTTCGCGTCCGAGCCTTTGCTCACGGACAGCGTCAACGACGATTCCCCATCGGTGCGGGCATAGCCGGTCGACGCGACCTGGGCCACCGCGACGGTGGCGATGTCACCGAGGCGGACGGGCGTGGGCACGGCTGCGGTCCCGCCCGCACCGGGGGTGGCGCCCGCAGCGCCGGTGGCGCCCGCAGCGCCGGCCGCGGGGAGGCCGGTGACACCGACGACGAGGTTCTTCACGTCATCGATGGACGTGAACGCGTGGCTCGTCGAGACCGGGACCGCCTGGCCATCAGTCGGGAGCGACCCCGACGGGAGCGTCAGGTTGTTCGCCTGGAGGACGCCGGTGATCTGCGCCGGGCTGACCCCGGTCGCAGCGAGCTTGACCGGGTCCAGGGTGATCTGGAGACGGTCCGTGAGACCGCCGGTGGCGCCCACCGTGCTCACGCCCTCGAGAGCCTGGATCTCGGGGACGACCTCGCTGCGCACGATCCCGGTGATCGTGTCGGCGGAGGCCCCGTTCTTCGCCGACAGGGACGCGACGATGACCGGCGAGGCGTTGATGTCGAGCGCGGAGACCGTGGGCGTGACCCCGGCCGGGAGCCCGGCCGTCGTGAGGGCCTGCTCGATCGCCGCGCGCGTGTCCTTCACGTTCGTGCCGTAGCTGAACTGCGCGACGACGAGGGACAGGCTGTTCGCGGAGGTGGACTGCTGCCGCTCGAGACGGGGCACGCCGGAGATCGCCCGCTCGATCGGGCCCGTGACCTGCGCCGTGACGTCGACGGCGCCGACGCCCGGGTAGGGCGCGACGACCGTGATGATCGGGAAGTCGATGTTCGGGAGCAGCTCCTGCTGGAGGCTCCCCCACGAGTAGATGCCGCCGATGAAGATCGCGATCGTCAGGAGGATCGTGACGCTGCGGTTCTTCACCGCGAAGTCGGTGAGACGGCTCACAGGGCTTCCTTTCGCTGGAGTGCGGTGTGGGACGCATCGCCGGTCCTGCCGGCGAGGGAGGCGGCCGCTTCGACGAGTACCGCGTAACCGCGGTCCACGTCGGCAAGGGCATCGGGGTCGACGTTCTCGAGGAGTTCGCGGAGCTGGCGGACGTTCAGCTCGCGGAAGCGCTCGATGGCCGCGAGGCCGGCTTCGGTGGGCGCCACGACCACCTGGCGGCGGTCGGCGCGATCCTCGCGGCGCGCGAGTAGGCCCTGGTCCACGAGGCGATCGACGAGGCCGCTCACGGTGGAGAGCGAGACACCGAGCAGCGGGGGCAGCTCGGCCATGTGCATCTCGCCGGCGGCCGCCACCACGTAGAGCAGCTTGGCCTGGCTCATGGTGACGCCGACCTCGATGAAGTCGGCGGAGTGGGCGGCTGACAGCAGGTGCATGAGGCGCTCGTGCGCCTCGGTGATCCGCCGGACGGTCGCTTCCCGGCCCGTGGAAGGGGCGACCGCGGCCGTGGCCGCAGGGTCGTTGGTCATATCCAAATCGTCAGCATCCTTCGAACTATCGGTGTCTCCGTGACTATATCGCAGGAGCTGACGGAATGGATCGGATGAGTCGTGGGCCGGCCCGTCGCGTCGCGCGACGGCCCGAGCCACCGGCCGCTCTCGCGGGGCGTACGCTCCGACGATGACGTCGCTCCGGATCGCAGCGCCGGTCGCCCGCCGGTTCCTCGTGCTGCGTCATCTGCTCGCCCCGCCGCGCGCGCTACCGCCGGAGCCGGCGAGTGTCCTCGCGGTCGTCACGCGGATCGGGTCGCTCCAGTTCGACCCGCTCGAGGTCGCCGGGCGGAACCACGACCTCGTCCTCCACGCGCGGATCGCCGGATACCGGCGCGCGTGGACGGACGCGCTCCTCTACGACGAGCGCGTGCTCTTCGAGGCGTACAACAAGGGCCTGAGCATCCTCCCCACCGACGAGCTGCCGTACTACCGGCTCACGTGGGACCGACATCGCGCCGCGCACGAGGGTGGCGCCTTCGACGAGCACGCGCCCCTCGTCGACGAGCTCCTCGAGCGGATGCGCGATGGCGGGCCGCTCTCCTCGACCGATCTCGGGCCGCGGGCCGCCATCGACTGGTACTGGCGCCCGACGAACCCGGTCCGCGCCATCCTCGAGGCGCTCGCGGAGGCCGGGATCATCGGGATCGCCCGGCGCGACGGCAACCGTCGCGTCTACGACCTCATCGATCGACTCTACCCGGCCGACCTGCTCGGGCAACGCCGGACGGTGCGTGAGGCGGCGCGGCACCGGCTCCTCAGCCGGTACCGGGCGCACGGGCTGCTCGGCCGCTCCGGACAGGCGGAGCTCTGGTCAAGCATCGGGCCCGCGGCCCCCGACCCGGACGATCCGACCCGACCCTCCCGTCGGGAGCTCCTCACCGATCTCGTCGAGCGCGGCGCCCTCGTGCCTGTCGGCGTCGACGGAGTGCGTGGCGACCGGTTCGCGCTCCCGGCCGAGCTGCCGCTGTTCGCGCAGGCGGAGCGCGAGGTCGCCGATGGGCTCCCACC
>JBAWVU010000059.1:0-10256 GCA_037147135.1 Chloroflexota bacterium | reverse complement strand
ATCGCGACGACCCCGGCCGCGGCGATGACGGCGAGCGCGATCGGCTGGAACGGCAGGACGAGCGCGGCGCAGGCCGCGACGATGCCGCCCACGGCGAGGGGGAGGTTGACGCGCGCGAGGCGGCGGGGCTGGACGACGATCGGCAGCCGGCCGCTCGCATCGGGCTGGGCGAAGGCATCAGCCGCGCGATCGAGCGGGACCCACGCCTGCGTGAGCTGGGGGCCGGAGGCCGTCGCGTACGGATCGGGGCCGGGCGGCGTGCCGGCCGACTGCTGCTCAACCACCGGCGGTCATCTCCTGGGGTGGCGGGGTGGGCGTCGCGGCGACCGACGCGGAGCGCGCCTCGGCCGCACGACGATAGATGAGGGGGGCGCGCCGACCGGCGGCCGCCATGGTCCCCGTGGTCGGGGGCGGGAGCGGCTCCCACGGCAGGAGGCCCGCCGGGCGGGCGGGCTCGCCGAACCGGCCGTAGACGTACCGGACGAGGTTCAC
This sequence comes from Chloroflexota bacterium, assembly GCA_037147135.1. Lineage (GTDB taxonomy): Bacteria > Chloroflexota > Limnocylindria > Limnocylindrales > CSP1-4 > CAIYQJ01. The sequence goes on along the minus strand of JBAWVU010000059.1, from coordinate 9,764 downwards.
GGAGATGGCGATGGCCGGCCCGGAGACGAGGAGGGCGATGATGCCGATCTGGCTCGCGACGACGACCCCGGGGATGAAGATCGCCGGATGGACGTCGAGCGCCTCGCTCGAGAGACCACGCCCGATGACCGCGCCCACGATGTAGACCGAGACCCCGTAGATGACGATGAAGACGAGCGCCACCTCGGGCGGCTGCGTCGCGAGGAGGACGAGCGCCGGCAGCCCCCCGAGGAGGACGCCGACCTGCGGGATGAGCTGGGCGGCACCGGCGATCGCGGAGACGGCCACGAATGGCACGGCAGGCACGATGTCGAGCCGGTTCGCCACGTACAGTCCGAACCACACTACGAGGCCCGTCCCGAGCGCGACGAGGAGCTGGACGCGGAGGAATGAGCTCGCGGCTGCGTCGACGATGCGGGCGAGCGCGATGACGTCCGGGCGGATAGCCGGCGCGATGTGGCCCTCCAGCGTCCGCGTCGCGCGTCGGCCGTCGCGCGTGACCGCGAGGATCCATGTCGGGATGACGAGGAGCCCGAGGATGACGCTCAGGGCGTCGAAGATGCGGACGATCGAGTTCGCGATGAGGTTGGCGAGCCCGTCCATGACCGCCGACAGGTCGCCACGAAGGATCGTGACCACGCGGTCGACGATCTGCGTCGCGAGGGCGCGCGAGCCTTCCGGCAGCGTCGCGAGCCACTCCTGCACCCGACGGCCCGCGTCGGCGAGCCGGTCCGCTGACGGGAGCTCGAGGAAGATCCGGACGAGCTGCGCCACGAGCGAGGGCGTCACGACGGCGATGAACCCGACGACGGCTGCGACCACGAGCGAGACCGCGAGGAACCCCGCGAGTATCCGCGGCATGAAGCGGTCGAGCCGGTCGACGAGCGGGAGCACCGCGTAGGCGACGACACCGCCCGCGAGGAACGGGACGATGGCAGGCCACGTGAAGGTGGTGAGCCACGCGATGGCGAGGATCGTCGACGTGACGACGACCATGCGTCCGACGGCAGCGGGCGTGAGCGTGCTGAGCCGCCCGCCGAGCCGACGCCAGGCATCCGCGGCCCGTTGCCGCGGTTCTGCGTTGGCTGCCGGATCCACCACCTGCGGTCCTCCCCATCCGGCCGCTCGCCGCGCGACCGCACATCAGCATCCTAAGGGCGCGGGTCCGCTCGTGCGCGCCCGCGGAACCTGCCGGCCCGGCCCCGCGGATCCGCCACGTTCGGGACCTCGCTTCGGCGGTCCGGGTGTTCTACGATGCCCCGGACGCGACCGCGCCGCGTACGGGGCCCGTCCGAGTCGCGACGTGCGCCGGATGCAAGGGCCCGCGACGGCACGCTGCGTCACGCCAGAGGAGTCCGACATGGCGACTGTCACGTTCGACCACGTCACGAAGAAGTACGGCGAGGTCACCGCGGTCGACGACCTCAGCCTGGAGATCCAGGACGCGGAGTTCATGGTCTTCGTCGGGCCGTCCGGCTGCGGCAAGACCACGAGCCTGCGGATGATCGCCGGCCTCGAGGACATCAGCTCGGGGATCCTGCGGATCGGTGACAGGATCGTCAACGACGTCGCGCCCAAGGACCGCGACATCGCGATGGTCTTCCAGAGCTACGCGCTCTACCCGCACATGACCGTCCGCGACAACCTCGCGTTCGGGCTCAAGCTGCGGAAGGTCCCCAAGGCGGACATCGAGAAGCGCGTCGCGGAGGCCGCCGGGATCCTCGACCTCGGCAAGTACCTCGACCGCAAGCCCAAGGAGCTCTCGGGTGGCCAGCGCCAGCGCGTCGCGCTCGGCCGGGCCATCGTCCGCGAGCCCGCCGTCTTCCTCATGGACGAGCCGCTCTCCAACCTCGACGCCAAGCTGCGCGTCCAGACCCGCGCGGAGATCCTCCGGCTCCACCAGCGGCTCAACACGACGATGGTCTACGTCACGCACGACCAGACCGAGGCGATGACGATGGGCACGCGCATCGCCGTCATGACCGAGGGCAAGCTCCAGCAGGTCGGCTCTCCGCAGCAGCTGTACGACCACCCGGTCAACAAGTTCGTCGCAGGCTTCATCGGGAGCCCGTCGATGAACTTCGCCGACATGACGACCGTCGCGACCGCGGACGGGGGCGTCACCCTCGAGGCGGCCGGCATCTCGCTCGCGATCCCGGAAGGACTCCGCTCGGTGGTCGGGACCGAGACCGGGAAGAAGATCATCGCGGGGTTCCGCCCGGAGCACTTCAGCGTCGCAGACGGGACCGGCGGCGGTGCGACGTTCGACGCGAAGGCGGACGTCGTCGAGTACCTCGGCAACGAGGAGCTCATCCACGCGAACGTCCAGGGCCGCGATGTCATCGCCATGCTCCCCGCGGAGATCCGCGTCCACCCGGGCGATCCGCTCGCTCTCACCGTCCCGCTCTCCAAGGTCCATCTCTTCGACGCCGAGACGGACATCACGCTCCTCTCGTCGGACATGGTCATGCCGGCCTGACGCGGGGACGCGCGCGGGGGGGCCGGAGCGGGGGGACTCGCGCGGGAACTCGGCGCGGGAGGACCGGCGCGGGCCACCGGCTCGGATAGCACTTCGTCGGGTCCTGGCGCGGGCGGCACCCGTCTTCAGCGGCGCTCGTCCGCCACGACCCGGCCGTCCTGGAGCCGCACGAGACGGTCGGCGACGGCGGCGACGTCGGTATCGTGCGTGACGATGACGATCGTCCGGCCCTCGTCGCGGTTGAGGCGCCGGAGCATCGCCACGAGGGCTTCGCTCGTCTCGGTGTCGAGCTCGCCGGTCGGCTCGTCGGCGAGGATGATCGCCGGATCGTTCACGAGCGCCCGCGCGATGGCGACGCGCTGCTGCTCGCCCCCGGAGAGCTCGCCCGGACGGTGGCGCGCGCGATGCGCGAGACCCACGGCCGCGAGGAGCTCCTCAGCACGGCCGCGGTCGTCGGGGCCGCGCGTGCCGTACCGCCGGGGAAGGAGGACGTTCTCGAGCGCCGTGAGCGTCGGCAGGAGGTTGAACTCCTGGAAGACGAACCCGATCCGCTCGCGGCGAACAGCGGCCAGCCGCCCGTCGGGCAGGCCGGCAGTCGACTCGCCACCCACGAGGACCTCGCCGCTCGTCGGCCGGAGCAGGCAGCCGAGGAGGTCGAGGAGGGTGGTCTTGCCGCTCCCCGACCGGCCGACGATCGCCACGAGCTCGCCGGCCTGGATCGCGAGGTCCACGCCGTCGACCGCGAGCACGTCGACGCTCCCCTGGCGATACGTCTTGCGGAGCGCACGGGCCTCGAGGGCCATGCGGACCTCGGGCGCGCCGACGCCCGCCATCGACGTGCCCTCGCCGGCGCCGATGCCGGTCACCGACGTGCCTCCGCCCGTGTCCACGCCCGTCACCCGGCGCTCCGCAGGGCCCTGACGGGATCGAGCCGCGCCGCGCGGATCGCCGGATAGAGCCCCGCGACCACCCCGAGCAACCCGCTCGCGAGCACGGCACCGATCGCGAGCCGGGGCGTGAGCGCGAAGATCGTCGTCCCCTGTCCCGCGGTGAGCGAGTTGACGACGCTGACGAAGGCCGCGCCGGCCGCGACTCCGATGAGGCCGCCGAGGAGGCCGAGGATGGCCGACTCCATGATGTACTCGCGGAGGATCGCGCCCGTCGTCGCCCCGACCGCCTTCTTGATCCCGATCTCCCGGACCCGCTCGGTGACCGCCATCACCATCGTGTTCGCGACGGAGAGCCCGCCGACGAGGATCGCGATGAGTGCTGCCCCGAGCGTCACGAGGCTGAAGAGCGCGCCCACCTGCGAGAGCGGCCCGAGGATGATGCTCGGAGGGATCGCGCGGAGCTCGGGGACCGCGGCGCTGATCCGGAGCGCGAGGAGGTCGGCCGAGCGCGGGTCGGCGGGGATCGCCTCGATGCGCGTCGCGAGCTCGTCGACCTTCGCCTGGAGGGCGGTCGGCAGCGACGCGAGGTAGATCGCCTGCAGCGTGGGGAGCGGGACGAAGACGTACTTGTCGGTCACCGAGAGGACGCGGTCGAGGATGCCCACGACTGTGAACGTCCGGTCGCGTGCGGTGAACGTGCTCCCCACCCTGAGGTCCTTCTGCTCGGCGACGTCCGCCCCGATGACGGCGGTGTCCATCTCGCCCGGCGCGATGGGCCGGCCGACGGCGAGCGACAGCTTCAGGCTGTCCCAGCGGCCGTTCGTCGGGTCGATGCCGGAGAGGACCTGGGGGAAGTCGAGCGCGAATGCGACGTTCGGGTCGAGGAGGATCTCCAGGGCCGGATAGGCGGCGGCCACCCCCGGGACGGCGGCGACCGTGGTCGCGAGCGTGGCGTTCACCGGCTGGAACGAGGTGAAGGCGCCGTTGGGCGCGCTCTTGTCGACGACGACGATCCGGCCCCGGAAGAGGGTGCCCGCGCCGTCGGCGAGAAGGCTGAACTTCTCAGCCATCGACCCGAGCACCGTGAGCGCGAAGACGCCGATGACGATCCCGAGGACCGTGAGCGACGTGCGGAGGCGCCGGCGGGCGATGTTGCGGAGGATCTCGGTCACGGGCCTCCGTTCGGGGGTGCGAGTGTGCGGCTCCGACGCCGCCGTGCGATCCGCGTGACCCGCCGGTGCGGCGACGACGAGAACCTATAGTACGGCGGTGACCCCCGAGATCCCCGAGGTCGTGCCGAGCGAGGCGTTCGGGGCCGCTTCCGACCCCGAGGCCGTGCCCGGCGAGGCGTCCGGACCGATCGCCGACCCCGACGCGCACCTCCGCGAGCGGACAGTCGGCTCCGACGTCATCTACCGCGGCCGCTACCTGACGTTCCGCGTCGACACGGTCGAGGACGCGAACGGAGCACGGCACCGGCGGGAGATCGCCGCCCACCCCGGCGCCGTCGCGGTCGTGGCGCTCGACGACCACGACCGAGTCCTCCTCGTCCGCCAGTTCCGCGCCGCGGCGGGTCGCGTCCTCCTCGAGATCCCGGCCGGCACCCTGGATGCCGCCGAGGACGGGACGGTGGAGGACCCGGCGCGCGCGGCGCCCCGGGAGCTCGAGGAGGAGACCGGGTACCGCGCAGGGGGATGGCGGCTCCTCACGCGCTTCTACTCGGCACCGGGCTTCACGAGCGAGCTCATGCACCTCTGGCTCGCGACCGACCTGCGACCGGCCGACGGTGGACGGCTCGAGCCGGACGATGACGAGCGCCTCGAGCTCGTCCGGGTGCCGTGGCGCGAGGCGGTCGCGACCGTCGAGCGCGGCGAGATCGCCGACGCGAAGTCGATCGTCGGGCTCCTCTGGCTCGCGCGCCTGAAGGCGGCCGGCGAGGCCTGATCCCCGGTTCCGCCGGTCCCGCGCCGTGGGGACCACCACGGCCCGTGGCATGGGTGGTGGGCTTCACGCCGAGCGCATGCCCTCGTCACCCGCGGCCTGCGGCGTGTCGGCGGCCTGCGGCGTGTCGGCCGGTGGCTCCGCCGTCGCGGGCTCCACGTCCGCGTCGCCGTCCCCGACCGCGTCCCCGACGATGAGCGGCGACCCGTCGGGGCCCACGAGGCGCCGGAGCGCCGACGCGTACAGGCGGCTGCCCGGCGCGAGCGCGACCGCGATCCGGAGATGGGTGCCCGCCTCGGCGTCCCGCCCCAGCTGCTTCAGGCTCTGACCGAGCGCGTAGTGGGCATAGTGCGAGGACGGGTCGATCACGAGGATGTCCGCGAACACCTCGGCCGCCCGGGCATGGTGACCCGCGTTGTACGACGCGCGACCGAGTGCCTCGAGGATGGAGCCGCGCCCCGGCTCGAGCCGTGCGGCACGCTCGAGCACGACGGCGGCCTGCGCGAAGTGCCGGCCGCGGACGAGGTCGCGGCCGCGGAAGAGCAGCGCGTAGGGCGTCTCCCGCTCGTCGGTCGCGTCGCCCTCATGGGCGTACCCGGGGTCGAACGGCTCATGATCCTTCACGGCGCGATGGTCCCATGGAACGCCCCGGCACGTCGTCGGTCGGGCCGGGCCGGGTCCGGCGGCTATTCCCCGCTGATCTCGGCGATCCGGTCCGCGTACCGCGCGAACAGGGCCGCCTGCCGGCTCACGCGGTCCCCGGGATCGGGGGCGCGTCCACCTGTCCAGATCCAGCCCGCCGACTCGTCCACGAGGAGGTCGCAGATCGCGAGCGCCCGCCCGATGGCGGCGTCGGCCGTCGAGGACGAGGTCCCACGCGACGGCCCCGGCCCGCTCCTGGCGGGTCGACGCCTCGATCCCGATCTCCGAGAGCCAGCCTTCGACGATCGCGGGGTCGATCGGGGCCGCCCACGGAGTGGACGTCACGTGCGTCGCGCGCGGAGGCAAGCCGCCCGCGAGGTCGAGTCACGGGTCAGGCGCCGGCGGGCCGATCGCCCTCGCTTGCCCGGCGCACGCCCCGCGCGGCGGCGGTGGGCTTGTCGTGCGCGGCCGCGGCGTGGCGAAGCGCACGCGCCTCGGCGGCCTCGAGGTCCGCCACCTGGGCCGCCTCCGTCGCATCGCGGGCGGCGCGGGCGACCGCACGACGCGATGGGCGCGCCTCGCGGAACTCGACGGTCTCGCCGGACTGGACGACCCGGGTCGAGTAGTCGACGGTGCGGACGTCGGGGTCGATGCGGACGTTGCGCCCGATCCGCGCCCCGCGCGGGACGGCGGCTCGCTTGCCGACGACGGTGATGCCGGTCGTGAGCGTCCCGGGCTCCAGGCGGTTCGGCGGCGCCGGTATGGGCCCCAGCCCCACGATCGCGCCCGCGCCGACGACGACCTCCTTGTCGAGGATCGCCTGGTCCACGACCGCGCCGGCACGGACCACGCTGTCGAACATGACGATCGAATCGCGGACGACCGCACCTGCCTCGACCCGGACGCCGGGCGACAGGACAGAGTTCATGACGGTCCCGTCGATGACGCAGCCGTGCGAGACAAGGCTCCGGACGACCTGGGCGGATCGGCCGATCTTCGCGGGGGCGCGCTCCTCGGACCGCGTGTGGATGAGCCACTCGCGGTCGTACATGTCGAGCGCCGGGTGCTCCTCGAGGAGCTCGAGGTTCGCCTCCCAGTAGCTCTGGATGGTCCCGACGTCCTGCCAGTACCCGTCGAAGCGGTAGGCGTACACGCGACCGTCCCCGGCGAGCATCGCGGGGATGACGTCACTGCCGAAGTCCGGCTTCGACTCGGTGAGCCAGCGTCGGAGCGCACGCTTGGAGAACACGTAGATCCCCATGCTCGCGAGATCGCTCTTCGGCTGCTTGGGCTTCTCCTGCCACTCCATGACGTGGCCCTGCTCGTCGGCCGCGAGGATCCCCATGCGAGAAGCCTCCGCCATGGGGACGCGCCTGACCGCGACCGTCACGTCGGCCCGCTTGCGGCGGTGGAAGTTGACGAACGGCTGGTAGTCCATCTTGTAGACGTGGTCGCCCGCGAGGACGAGGACGCAGTCGCCCGGCGCCTGCTCGATGGAGCTCAGGTTCTGGAGGACCGCGTCGGCCGTCCCCCGGTACCAGATCGCGATCCGTCCCTGCGCGATGTACGGCTGCAGGAGGCGGACGCCACCGGTGCTCCGATCGAGGTCCCACCCGCGCCCCATCCCGATGTGATCGTTGAGCGACCGCGGGTTGTACTGCGTGAGGACGAAGACGTTGTAGCCGCCGGAGTTCACGACGTTGCTCAGGGCGAAGTCGATGATCCGGTACTTGCCGCCGAACGGCACCGCGGGCTTGGCCCGCAGCGACGAGAGGATCGAGAGGCGCGCGCCTTCGCCTCCCGCGAGGATCACGGCGAGCGTCCTCTTCACGTCGGTTCCTCCGTTGGCGGGCGGTCGTCCAGGAGGAGCGCGAGGCCCCACGACGATGCTAGCACGGAGAGCGGCTCCGTCACGATCAGCCGAGGCACCGTCGAGCGCACGACCCTGCGTGCGCCGAGCGCATGACCCCGCGTGCGTCGAGCGCTGCTACAGGAAGAGCCTGGGGTTGACGAAGGAGTCGTTGAGGACGATCCCCCAGTGGAGGTGCGGGCCGCTCGTACGCCCGGTCATGCCGACGTAGCCGACGACCTGCCCCGCCCCGACCTGCTGGCCCGCCCGGACCAGGATGTTCGTCTCGAGGTGGGCGTACCAGGTCTGGAATGTCGTCGAGTGGGCGATGATGACGATCCAGGCCTTGGGGTACGGGTCGTACGGGTTGGGCCCGGCGAAGACGACGATGCCGTCGCCGGCCGCGCGGATCGGCGTCCCCATGGGCGCGGCGATGTCTATCCCGTTGTGGAAGTGCGCGCAGTTCCCGGCCGACGGCTCCCAGTCGAAGCCGGTGCACCCGTACTCCTGCGTGACGACCCCGCCCATCGGCCAGATGAGCGACCCGTTGTACTGCGACGGGATGTTCCCGCCGAGCTGCTGCGCCGCGATGAGGTCGCGGATCTTGCGCTTGAGCGCGTTCTGGGCGGAGACCTCGCGGGCCATCGCCTGCTTGAGCTGGGCCGCGGTGTAGTTGCGCTTGAGGAACGCGGTGCGCTGGATGGCGAGCTGGTGAGCGGTCGCGTCCTCGAGCTTCTTGATCTCGTCGCGCGCCGCACGAAGCTCCGCGAGCCGATCGTTGAGCGCGAGCTTCTGCGCCCGCGCCTCCACGCGCAGCTCGCGGGCCGTCTCGCGGGCCCCCACGGACATCCGCCGGCTCACTTCGAGGAGCTGGCGGTCGCGGTCGATCTGGTCGGCGAGGGCCCGGTCCTGGGCTGCGAAGTCGACATACGAGGAGACGTCGGAGACGACGTCGGTGAAGGACTGGGCGGACAGGAGGGTCTCGAGGAGGGAGACGCGCCCGGTCTCGTACGCGGCGCGGATGCGCGTCGCGAGGAGCGCCTTGCGCACCGAGAGCAGCCGTTCCTGCTGCGCGACCTCCTCGTCGAGCTGGGCGACCGTCGCATCCCACGTCGTGACCTGGGCGGCGAGGTCGAGGTAGTTCGCGCCGGCCTCGTTCACGAGCGTCGTCGTCTTCGCGACGTGCTTCTTCGCGACCACGAGGTCCGCGTTCACCGCGGCGAGCGCCTTGGTCGTGACCGCCATGTCCGCGCTCAGCTCCCCCTGGAGCTCGCGGAGGCGGGCGATCTGCTTCTTCTGCACGTCGATCTTCGCCTGGAGCGCCTTCTGCTTGGCGAGGGCGTCCTGGAGCGGATCGCCGGCGCTCACGGGCGCGACGAGTGTGCCCGTGAGAAGCGGGACGAGGAGGACGAGCAGCGCCAGCCGGGCGAGACCGCCGAGGCGGTCGCGACGGCCGGACGGCGTGTGAATCAGGTTCCGCATCGAGAGGGCGACGTCATCCTGCGAACGAGCTCCTTGGCCGCGTCTGCCGGCGCGGTCGGCGGCTGCGCCCGCCGGTGGTGCGTCGTCCGAGGTTGGGCACGACCACGGGACGACCCCGGCTGTGGATAACTCTACCACCGCACCGCCAGGGGGCCCCGGCTCGAGCGGCCCGCTCGGGCGGCCGGCTCGGGCCTCAAAGGACGACGAGCGCACCCCACATCGCCCCGATGATGAGGAACGGCCCGAACGGGACGTAGCTCTTCAGCGTCACCCGTCGCGCGACCAGGAGCGCGAGGATGACTACCCCGCCGAGCATCGCGCCGGCCACCACGCCGACGAGCGCCCGCGCGAGCCCCAGGATGAGCCCGACGCTCACGAGCAGCTTCACGTCGCCGAGCCCGAGCGCACCGGACCCGAACGGGATCGACAGCGCGAAGAGCGCGGCGGGGATCGCGACCGCCGCGACGACCGCGAGGCCCTC
>JBAWVU010000058.1:0-10274 GCA_037147135.1 Chloroflexota bacterium | reverse complement strand
GTCATGCCCTGCGGCAAATGCCGCGGCGCGGGCCGGCGCATCTGCTTCACCTGCGGCGGCGCGGGCGACCTCGCCGATTACCCCGAGGCGACCGACGGCAGCCGCGGATTCCTCAAGATGAAGTTCGAAGTGCGCAGCCGCAAGAACAAACCGGCGCCGAGCTGGATCGAAATCTCCGTCGACGACAAGCAGGGCCTTGCCGACGCCGAAAGGATCGACGTGATGGTGTCGGACGGCATCGTCACCCTCACCGGCAGGCCGCGAACGTGCGCGCAGGGCCACGACATCGTCCGCCGCGCCCGCCACATCCACGGCGTCGTCGCCGTCCGCGACGGCCGGATCCTCGTGGGGCTCGGCGCAGAGGACCTGGCCGAGCTCGCGAACGTCCACGGTGCCCGCAAGGCGAGCCGGCCCACCCTCGCGGCGGCGCTGGAGGCGGGCGGGTGGGCCGGCACTACGGTCTCCGCGACGATGATCGCCGCCTACGCCGCCGGCATCGCGGTCTTCGCGACCGGCGGTATCGGTGGAGTCCACCGGGGCGCGTTCGGGTCGCCGGCGGTCTCCGGGTCGCCGACGGGCACCGCGCCGATCGCCGCGACCCTCGACGTGTCCTCGGACCTCGCGGAGCTCGCGAGGACCCCGGTCGTCGTGGTCTGCGCCGGGCCGAAGGCCATCCTCGACGTTCCGCTGACGCTCGAGTACCTCGAGACCCACGGGGTCCCCGTCGTGGCGGTCGGGTCCGACGAGATGCCCGGCTTCTACTCGCGCAGGAGCGGGATCCCGGCTCCATCGTGGACCCCCGATGCCGACGCCGCGGCCGCCCTCGTGCGGGTCCACCTGCGCCTCGGGCTCGGGTCCGGCGTGCTCGTCTGCGTGCCGGTGCCGGAGGCCGACGAGCTCCCGCTCGAGATCGCGCGTGCCGCCGCCGCCCGGGCGATCGCGGACGCGGACGCGGCCGGGGTCCGGGGCCCTGCTGTCACGCCGTGGCTCCTCGCACGCATCGCGGAGCTCACCGACGGCGCGTCCGTCCGCGCGAACACGGCGCTCATCGTCAACGACGCGCGCGTCGCCGCCCGGATCGCGGTGATCCTCTCGGCTGCGTCGCGCGGCGACGTCCGGATCCGGCAGGCCACGTGATCGACCGTCCCGCGACGGGGACCGGGCCGCCCGCGATCGAGGCGCACGCACTCCATCGCGTCTACGCGGCCAGGCCCGCCCCGGTGGTGGCACTCGCGGGGATCGATCTCGACGTCCCGCCCGGCGAGTTCTTCGGGCTGCTCGGCCCGAATGGGGCCGGCAAGACGACGCTCATCAAGATCCTCACGACGCTCCTGCTGCCCACGTCCGGGACGGCGCGCGTCTGTGGGTTCGACGTGGCCGAGGAGACCACCCGCATCCGCCGGGTCATCAACATGGTCGCCGGGGGCGAGCAATCCGGGTACGGGCTGCTCACCGTCCGTGAGCAGCTCTGGATGTTCAGCCAGTTCTACGGGCTGCCCCGGAAGGTGGGCTGGCGGCGCGTCGACGAGCTGGTGGAGCTCATGGGGCTCGATGAGCAGCGGAGCCAGAAGGTGGGGACACTGTCGACCGGCCAGCGCCAGATGCTCAACCTCGCGCGCGGGATGCTCAACGATCCCTGGGTCCTCTTCCTCGACGAGCCGACGCTGGGGCTCGACGTGAACGCCGCGCGCGACGTCCGGGGACACCTGCTCGCATGGCGGTCGGCCGTCCCGGGGCGCACGGTCCTCCTCACGACCCACTACATGGTCGAGGCGGACGAGCTCTGCGAGCGACTCGCGATCGTGGACCGCGGTCGAGTGCTCGCCCTCGGTTCGCCGGCCGATCTCAAGCGCCAGGTCCAGCGCGAGTCGATCTACCGGTTCGTCGCCGACCGGCTCCCGGCGGGGACCGAGCCGATCGCGTCCCTGCCGGGGGTCCTGAGCGCGGCGCTCGCGTCGGCCTCCGACGTCTCCACGGGCGACGGCGGGGGTGCGGCGTCCGTCGTGATGACGGTCGCGCTCGCCGACGACGGCGCGCTCCCCGCGGTGGTGACCGCGATCGCGGCGAGCGGCGCGCACCTCGTGGGCCTCGCGAAGTCGGAGCCCACGCTCGAGGACGTCTTCGTCGAGCTCGTCGGCCGCGGCTTCGACGAGGAGGCGGCCGGCGAGCCGCCCGCCGGCAGCTCCCGGGAGTCGTCGACGGTGGCCGGGTCGGGATCGGACGCCGCCCGGGGGCTCGCCCTCGTCTCGGACGCTGCGGACGACCAGCGAGACGCGGCCGCCGGCGAGGCGGACCGGTGAGCGTGTACGCGGGCCGGCACGACGCAGACGCGACCCGGGCTGCCACGTGGGACCGCCGGCGCGTCGTCGCGACGAACCTGCGCTCCGTCCTCGGCCGCGCCTATCCGCGCTTCCTCGGCCTCACGCGCGAGCCGTCGTGGCTCTTCTTCGAGGTCCTCCTTCCCCTGCTCTCGACCTTCGCGTTCGTCTTCGTCTACCGGGCCTTGCAGGCGCCGGAGCAGTACGTCGGCTTCGTCGTCCTCGGCGGGGCGATGACGGCCTTCTGGTCGAACGTCGTGTGGGGGATGGCGGCGCAGCTCTACTGGGAGCGCGACGGAGGGAACCTCGAGCTCTACTTCACCGCCCCGATCAGCATGATGAGCGTCCTCCTGGGGATGGCCTTCGGTGGCCTCGTCTCCACGTCGCTCCGGGCGGCCGTCGTCCTCGCCATCGGCACTGCCATCTTCGGCGTCACCTATGGGGTGACCGACTGGGCAGCCCTCGGCGCGGTGTTCGTCCTCACGATGGCAGCGCTCTACGGGCTCGGGATGCTCCTCGCGAGCGTCTTCCTCATGTGGGGCCGCGAGGGCTTCCACCTCTCGCAGCTCCTCACGGAGCCCGTCTACTTCTTCGGCGGCGTCTACGCGCCGCTCCGCGCGCTCGGCCCGATCGGGGCGCTCGCCGTCTCGATCCTCCCGCTGGCGACCGGGCTCGACGCGATCCGCCAGATCGCGTTCCCCGGCCCCGACTCCGCCGGCGTCTTCCCGGTGCCGGTCGAGATCGGGATCCTCGTCGTCATGACGGTCGCGTTCGGGGCGGCGGCGCGCCTCTCGCTGCGCACGCTCGAGCGGCTCGCGCGCCGCGAGGGCCGGCTCACGGTGCGGTGGCGATGAACGGCACGGGGCGGCTTCCGGGCGACCCGTCCGGCGTCCCCGGCGCGACGCTCGGGCTCGCGCTGCGGACCGTCGCGACCGGGGCGCGCCTGGGGTGGGCGATAGAATCGAACTGGTCCGACCCGCTCCTCTTCGTCATCTACTCGGTCGCGAAGCCCGTCGCGTCTGCGCTCATCCTCGTCGCGATCCTGTTCGTCGTCACGGGTGCGGGCGACCCGCAGGTCGTCGCGTACTTCGTCGTCGGCACGGCGCTCTGGAACTTCGTCGGCGGTGGCCTCGTCGGGCTCGTCTTCGGCATCCTCGACGACCGCGAGCGGTACCGGATGCTCAAGTACGTCTTCCTCGCCCCGGCCTCCCTCATGCCGTTCCTGCTCGGCCGATCGGCCGCGCGGGTGGTCATCGCCGCGGCCGGCGCCGTCATCACGCTCGCCGTCGGATGGCTTCTCCTCGGCGTCCGCATCGACCTGCTCACGATGGACTGGCCCCTGTTCCTCGTGAGCATGGCGATCGGCATGGTCGCGATCGGCGCTCTCGGCATCGCGATGGGCGGGCTCTGCCTCCAGCTGCGCCAGGAGGCCTGGTCCTACCCGGAGGCGGTCGCCGGCGCGCTCTACCTCGTCGCCGGGGTCGTCTTCCCGATCGACGTGCTCCCGGCCGCCCTGCAGGGCGTGGCGCTCGCGATGCCCTTCACCTGGTGGCTGGAGGGGTCCCGCCGGGCATTGCTGGGCGCTCCGACCCCCGGGATCATGGCCGGCTTCGACGACCCGACCGTCGTCTTCGCCTTGCTGGTCTCCACCGCCGTCCTTACACTCATGTCGTGGGTCGCGTTCCGCGCCTTCGTGAACCGGGCGCGCGAGCGGGGGCTCATCGATCGGGTCACCAGCTCCTGACGGGGCGCTGGCCCCGTTCGGGGATCGTCGGCCGGCCGCCGCCGGCGGCGGAGGGAGGCGCGATGCGGATCTACGAGGGGAGCCCTCGCCAGGACTTCGAGGAGGTCTTCCGCTCCATCGGGGCGATCCTCGACAAGCGGGTGCTGCGCGAGGTCCTCCTCATCGAGGTGCCCGACGGGTTCGTCGTGCAGGGGCTGGTGACCGACCAGGAGCTCAGCGGCGCACGCAGCGAGATCCTCGGCCGGGAGCAGAAGCTCACCCTCACGTTCGTGGAGGACGACGTCGTCCGGTTCATGGAGGAAGGGCTCGCTCGCCGCGGGACGGCAGGAGAGGCTCCCGAGTGGGAGCGGGCGGGCTACTATGAGCGTGCGATGCGCGTGCTCGGCGAGTATCTCGACGAGCAGCGACCGCGGGATGTGTTCTTCTTCGAGCAGTCGGGTGCGTTCGTCGTCCGGATCCTTGCCGCCGCGCCGACCGGCGGCGCACACCAGCTCATCGAGTTCACCCCAGAGGACATCGACGACATGATCGCCCGGGCGCCATCCTCCCGCATACCCGCCGCGGGTGCCGGTGGGAAGGGCACGCAGGGCTGACGGCAGGCCGCAAGGCCGAGCGACAGAGGAGGTACGACTCATGAAGGTCGTGAAGTTCGTCGGGATCGCCCTCGCGATCCTCACGGCACTACTCATCGTGGTGCCTCTCGTCGTCCTCGCGGGCCTCTTCATCTGGCTCAAGCTCACCGAGGAGTCCGACGAGGAGGCGCTGGAGCTCGAGCAGGAGGGCGTCTGACCTCGCGCCCGGCGGGGGCGAGGGCGCCCGAGCCGGGCATCTCCGAGGTCGAGCTCATCGCCGAGCCTGACCTCGTCGTCCCGCCGATCGCGGCGGGGGCGGTCGCCGCCGACGGGTCGGCGGCGGACCGGAGGATCGCCGAGGCGGGAGTCCTCCTCGTCATGGTCCTCTGGTCCGCGAACTACATCATCGTGAAGTCCGCCGTGGGGGCCGTGCCGCCGGCGGGCTTCAACTTCCTCCGGCTCATCGTGGGCGCCGTCGCACTCCTCGTCGCGCTCCGCGTCCGCGAGGGGACGATCGCGCTCCCGCGTCGCGACCTCGTCTCGCTCGCGCTCCTCGCGCTCGTCGGCTTCACGCTCTACCAGGTCCTCTGGGGGACCGCGCTCCAGACGACGACCGCGGGCGATTCGGCCCTCATCATCGGCGCGGCGCCCGCGCTCATCGCGCTCTTCGCCGTGGCCATCGGCTCCGACAGGCTCACGTGGACCAAGGGGCTCGGCGCGATCGTCGCGCTCGCCGGGGTCGCGCTCGTCGTCACCGCCGGGACGGGCATCCACCTCGACGCGGCCGGGATAGGCGACCTCCTCACGCTCGGGGCCGCCGCCTGCTGGGCGCTCTACATCGCCGTCGGGACGCCGCTCTTCCGCAGGGTCTCGCCGGTCGCGTCTGCCGCGTGGGCGGTCGCGTTCGGAGCGCTCTGGCTCGCCCCGCTCGGGGGAGCGGAGGTCATCTCCTCGCCGTCGGCCTACCTCCAGCCGGGCGTCGTCGCGGCCCTCATCGCGTCGGGGCTGCTCGCCGTGGCGCTCTCGCAGGTGCTCGTCATGCGCGCCATCCCCGTGCTCGGACCCATGCGCTACGCGAACTTCCAGTTCCTCACGCCGCCACTCACCGTCATCCTCGGCGCCGCGGTGCTCGGCGAGCCGATCTACCTGGGGCAGGTCGTCGGCGGCGCGGTCATCGTCGCGGGGATCCTCCTCGCGCGACGCGACGCGAGGCGCCTGTTCCGCACGCGGGCGAGCGGACCGGCGTAGCCGCGAGACCCGGCGCGACCACGGAGCCATGCGCGGGCCGGCGCAGCCGCGCCCGGCCCGGATCGGCCCTATCCTCGGAGCGTGAGTGCCATCGACCCCACGCTCGTCCCGCTCGCGATCCTCATCGACTACGACGGCACCATCTGCCGGACCGCCGTCAGCGACGAGATCATGATCGAAGACTCCGTCCGGCCGGGCTGGAAGGTCTTCGATGACATGTATGTCGACGGGACGCTGGGGTCGCGCCAGTGCTTCATCGAGTTCCTCCCGCTGCTGCCCGCCGAGCCGGAGGCGCTCTTCGCGACCGCCGACCGCCAGGAGCACGACCTCGCGTTCGTGCCGTTCGTCGCGCGGGCGCGCGGGGCCGGCGTGATGCTCGAGATCGTGAGCGACGGGCTCGGCTTCTACGTGGACCGCAACCTCGTGCGCATCGGCGTGCCCGACCTCGCGATCGCCACCGCGCGGATGACCTGGTCCGGCGCGGGGCCCGACCTCGAGTTCGAGTACGGGCACCCGGCATGCTTCGTATGCGGGACGTGCAAGCGCGAGCGCGTGCTCGCCTACCAGGCGCGCGGCTGCCACGTCGCGTTCGTCGGGGACGGCCTCAGCGACCGCTACGCCGCGGCGCACGCGGACACGGTCGTCGCCAAGGACCACCTCGTCGGGATCTGCGAAGAGGCCGGGATCCCGTACGTGCCGTGGCGGACCTTCGACGACGTCACGGCGTGGCTCGACGGGGTCATGGCCGACCCGGGCGCGCTCGCTGCGCCGCGCAGGCGTCCGTACACGTGCGGGCCCGAGGCCTGGGGTCCGGGCCGGACCGTCCCGCCCCGCGAGGGCTGACGCGACTCGTCCCGCGCCCCGCCCCCGCCTTCGCCGTCGCGACGCGGGACGACCGCCTATTCGCCCACGAGCTGGAAGTGCACCGTGCGGTCGCGCGCCCGGACGCCATCGAAGTCGACGAAGTAGATGCGCCCGAACTCGCCGAGCTCCATGCGCCCATCGACGATCGGGATCGTCTCCGAGCGACCGATGAGGGCCGACCGGATGTGGGCGTCGGTGTTCAGGCTCCAGACCGCCTCTTCGCCGAGGTTCTCCACTGCATGACTGATGTGGAGCTTCCCCGGGTGCAGGTACTGCCCCTCGTGCCTGCACGTGGGGACGAGCACTTCGAGGCGATCGAGCATGTCCTGGAGGAGGTGCTCGGTGCCGTCGTACAGCCTGTCGTGAGAGGCCTCCTGGGTGATCACGCTGCACGTCGTGTGGGGGGAGTACACCGTGATCGTGCCCATCCGGATCCCCGAACGGGCCACCGCCTCCTCGGCCGTCGCGGTGACGTCGTGGAACATCGGCTTGTGCAGGTCGCTGCGGACCGCGACGGTCTCGTGGTGGACGGTCATCGGGTCGATCCTCTCGTTCGAGGGGCGGTGGGGCCGCGGCCCGGCGGGGCGTGGCCTATCGGAGATCGGCGGCCGCCCCCGCCCGGCTGCGCTCGGTCCAGGCGACGTGGACCGCCTCGATCATCGCGGCCATCGTGGCGACAGGGTCGCCTGCCTTGAGGATGCCGCTCGTCGAGCCGGTCCCCCCCACGCCGAGCGCGATCATCCGCGCGGCGTCCTCCGGCCTCCGGACGCCGGCTCCGCACATGACGATGATGTCGGGGTCGACCCGGCCGACGAGCTCCACCGTCCGCTCCACGAACCACGGCAGCTCCGTGGCGGCGGAGCGATCCGTCTCGATGAGATCCGGCGGCTCAGCGAGGACGATGTCCGGGCCGAGCATCGCGACGGCCGCCGCCTCCTCGGGCGAGTCGCAGCAGACCAGGGTCGCGAGGCCGTTCTCGCGAGCGCGGCCGATGGCACGGGCGATGTCGGCGAGCGTCATCCGGTGCTCGGCGTGGTTGAGCAGCGTGCCGACGGCGCCGGCGTCGCGGAGCGCCTCCGCGAGCACGAACCCGTTCCCGCGACCGACCGGCACCGGGTCCATGTGCTGCGCGAAGACGAGGAGGTCCCGCGTCTCGCGCGCGACAGCCGGGATGTCCACGTGCTGCGGGTCGAAGATGACCCGCACGTCGAGCTCGCGGCCCAGGCGGTCCGCCTCCCGAGCGAGACGGACCGCCTCCGCGCCCCAGGCGTAGCCCTTCAGGCCGATCTCGAAGACCGGCGGGCGGATCCGGGTGGCGCGTGCGTCGGTCACACGACCACCGCGTCGATGCCGAGCATGTCGGCGAGCGCGAGGAGCTCGCCCGTCCAGCGGCCGCGCGCCGCGCCCATGTGGTGGGTGGCCCCCGCCTGGCACCACGCGTCGCACCAGTCGGCGATCGGCAGCGTGTCGTGGCGGAACAGGGTCTGCGGCGCGGAGATGGGCCGCGGCGGGAACCGCAGGAGCTCGCCCTCGGAGATGACGAACCGCCACTGGCCCTCGCCGACCGTCACGAGCGCGAGGTTCGTGATGGGGCCGGGCTCGTACGCGAACTCGAAGCTCGCCCCGAACCCGTGCACGCCCGAGTAGTAGATCGAGTGCTTCACCTTGACGGCGCCCGGGGTCCCCATCGCGGGGTTGCCGTGGCCGTCGTGGCTGAACATCACGGCTTCGTTGTCGAAGTCGATGACGTAGTTCTCCAGGGTCGTCGCCGTGCCGGCCAGCTCCTGGAGGATGAGCTGGGCGACCGCGGTGTTGACGTCGCCCTCGGGGGCGGCCGGGATCCCGATCTCGCAGAGTCGGCCGGTCCCGTACGACGGGATGATCCCGACCCGCGGGTCGGTGAGCCAGACCTGGTCGAACGCGCAGAAGGCGTCGAACCCCTGCTCCTTCGTCACCGATTCGAGCGCGAGCGCGAGGCGGACGGAGCGCTCGAACAGCTCGGGCTCCATCTCGACCGCGTACTTCGCCTTCTCGGCTGCGACGAGGGCGTCCACGTCCGACTGCGGGATCTCTCCGAACCGGACCGCGATCTTCTCCGGCTCGAGGGGCCACACGACGGGGCCGACGTCCTGGCGGAGCGAGAGGCCGTCGAACATGAGGTCGGTCATCCCCTCGAACGGGTGGCCGACGAGCGCCACGCGCGCCTCGTTGAGCCGGCGGCGGATCGCCGCGGCCCGGATCGTCTCGCGGATGCGCCGGCGGCCGTCCGGGTCGTCCCAGTGCGACGTCACCATCGTGAAGTCGCGGCCGGTCCGGATGAGGACCGCGGTGAGCTCGGGCATCCCCGCCATCCCGGAGTTGAGCATGACGACGTCGAAGCCGTCGTCCTCGCCGAGCCGGCGGATCTTCTGCGTGTTCCACACGAGCACGGGCGCGGTCGTGTCGAGCAGCGCCCGCGCCGGCACGAGGCCCTTCGTGTACGCGAGCTCGCACGCGACGATGATGTCGACGTCCTCGGCATTGAAGAGGCGGGCCGCCGCTGCCGCCTGGCTCTCCTCCTCGACGAGCCCCGCATGGACGACCTCGCCGTACTCGGCGAGCGCGTCGGCGATCTCCTGCGCCGCCGCCGTCGCCGCCGGCCGCATGTGCGCGGTCTTGTTGTAGTCGTCCTCCAGGAGCGCCATGACGAGGACGCCGATCTTCGCCTTCACTGCCACCGTGTTCCTCCCGTGCTGCTGCGTGTCGCTATCGTCGTCTCAGGGGCGGTCCGGCGCGAACATCGGCCGGACCGCGTCGAAGAGCCTCAGGTATCGAGCGTACGCGTCGTCGTACGCGGGCCGGGCGCCGGGATCCGGCTCGTACCGGTCCTTCGTCGCCACGGTCGCGGCGCCCGCCGCCTCGAGGTCGGCGAAGACGCCTGCCGCCACGCCTGCGAGCATCGCGTCACCGCGGAGCGCCGCGTCCTCGCCCTCGAGCGTCACGACGGGGAGCCCGCACGCGTCGGCCTTGATCCGGTTCCAGAGCGCGCTGCGGGACCCGCCGCCGTGCGAGCGGATCTCGAGCGCCGGCGCCCCGGCCGTCTCGAGCAGCTCGAGGTTGCGCCGGAGCATGAACGCGACCGACTCGAGGATCGCGCGCACGGCGTGCCCCTTGCCGTGGCGGAGCGTGAACCCGTAGAAGGCGCCGCGTGCCTCCGGCTCGTACTCGGGGCTGAACGCGCCCATGAGGTGGGGGAGCATCGTGAGCCCCTCCGCGCCGGGCGGGATCTCCGCCGCGAGGCTGGTGAGCAGGTCGTAGGCGCTGGCGCCGTCGGCGGCGGCCCGGGCCACTTCCTCGCCGCCGAACCGGTCGCGGAACCACGTGAGCGCCATCCCGCCGGTCGGGCAGACCGGGCAGTAGAGGTAGCGCCCGGGCGCCGAGTGGATGTAGACGGGCGTCTGCCGCGACGGGTCGCCGCCGTGGTGGTCCACCGACGCCTGGAGCGTGAGGGCGCCGCCGGTGCTCTCCGAGACGATCCCCGCCCCGACG
>JBAWVU010000057.1:0-10324 GCA_037147135.1 Chloroflexota bacterium | reverse complement strand
GGCGCGAGCTCGAAGACCGCCGTCGCCTCGCCGGCCGACCGGCCGTGCGTGTCGGTCGTCGCGGGTCGGTGGTACCGGGCGAGCATCCGGAGCGCCTGGCCCTCGAGCACGCCCACCTGTCGGAGGGCCTCGACGGTCGCCGCATGGGTCGCCCTGCCACGCCCATCGCCATCGTCGACCTTGAGCGCCAGGCCGGAAGGGCCGACGTAGCGCCCGGAGCGCGGCCCGCCGAGGATGGCGACGCCGCGGAGCGCCTCCGCGCCTCCCTTCGCGACGAGCCGGCCCGGCATCGCCTTGCCGAGCGACGTGTCGAGGCGGTCGCGGGACCCGCCGACCATCTCGGGGTTGGCGAGCATCGCGTCGCGGACGAGGATGAGCCACGGCGTGAGCGACGCTCGAGGGTCGCGCGGGAGGACGACCTCCGGGTCGGCGAGGAACGCGTACGCGCGGGCCACCTCGCGGAGGGGGAACGCGTACGTAAGCACCCCGCACGCGTCGACCGCGGTCACGAGGCCATCCGGCGTCACCCCGAAGGCACGCGCCACCGCCGATCGCACGGCGACCTGGCTCGGGTGGTCGTCGCGCCAGTAGTCGTCGAGGCTCCATCCCTTGAGGCGGCTCAGGATGATCGTGGACGCGTGCTGGCCGGAGCACATGTGGCGGATGGGGCCGGGACGCTCGCCGTCGCGCATGAGCCGCGTGGCGGTCAGCGTGTCGAGCGGCATCCCCTCGGTGCCGCACGCGAGGAGCGACTGGCTCACGCCCGCGCGGCGCATCACCGCCTGGATCGTCCGGACGTGGATATCCTCGCCGGAGTGCGAGCTCGCCATCACGGCGATCTCCTGGGGCTTGATGTCGAACGCCTCGATCGCCCCGGCCTCGAGGAGGGCGACGAGCGCGAACGGCTTCATGGCGGACCGGAGGTTCACCACGGCGTCGGGGTCGCCGAGCACGTGGAGGATGGTGCCGTGGGCATCGACCTCGACGACGTGGCCGCGATGGCGGCTCTCCACGACCATCCCGCGGCGCTGCTCGACGAGCACCGGGGGAGCCGGCGCACGGCGGGACGGGGCGGGGACGGGAGCGGGGGTGGCGCTGCGGCGGCGCGGGGCGTTGAAAGCAGATGTCGGCGACATGGTGAAAGGATAGCGGCGGCCGCTCCGGGCGCATCTCGCTCCGTGGGCACTCGGCGCTACCCTCGTCCGGGCCGACCGCCACGGCGGATGCTACGCCGCAGGCGCCGTCACCGCCACGGGGGATCTCGAGACGGCCCGGCCCGGTGCTAGCATGCGGACGATCCTTCCCGATCTCCCTCGATCCCCCCGCGCGACGAGGAGTCTCCAGTGCCCGATCCCGCCGCTCCCGGTGCATCCACTCGGCCCGACCCCGATCGCTGGCCACGGTTCCACGTCTCGCAGCACCCGGCGGTCCTCCACAAGCTCGCGATCCTCCGGGACGAGCGGACCGAGCCGAAGAAGTTCCGCGAGATCGTCCGTGAGCTCAGCTGGCTCCTCGGCTACGAGGCTCTCGCCGACGTCGCGACCCGCCCGCTCCCGATCCGGACACCGATGGAGGAGATGGAGGCGGACGAGCTCGGCGTGCGGATCGGGTTCGTCCCGATCCTCCGGGCGGGGCTCGGGATGGTGGACGCGATGCTCGAGCTCATGCCGACCGCGGAGGTCTGGCACCTGGGCCTCTTCCGCGACGAGCGGACGCTCCGGCCGGTCGAGTACTACAACAAGCTGCCCGACTCCGCGACGGTCGACCTCAGCCTCATCCTCGACCCGATGCTCGCGACGGGCGGGTCCGCGACCGCGGCGATCGACGTGCTCAAGCGCTGGGGGGCCGCGCGCATCAAGCTCGTGAACCTCATCGCCGCGCCGGAGGGCGTCGACGCCGTGACGGCGGCCCACCCCGACGTGGACATCCACTGCGCCGCCCTGGATCGGCAGCTCAACGAGCGCGGCTACATCATGCCGGGCCTCGGGGACGCAGGCGATCGGCAGTTCGGGACGGCCCGGTAGCGACGGCCGACCCTCGGCCGGAGCGCCGGAGCGCGGGCGACGCCCTCAGGGCGTGACGATCGCGAAGCCCGGGTCGGGCGCCTCCAGGACGGCCGCCAGCCGCGCCAGGACGGCGGGGTCGCCCTCCAGGGCCATGCCGGCCGTCTGCCCGGCGAGGAGTCCGGGAAGGGCGGCCCGCGTGGTCCGGATCGTCAGGTCGACGCCATCGACCGGCGCCTCGCGGTGCACGAGCACGCCGTTGCGCAGGTCGAGCCGGTAGCTCGCGCCGTCGTCGGCCAGGACGACCCCGATCGACAGCGTCAGATCCCAGGCGCGCGGGCCATCCACGCGGATGGCGATCGCGTCGAACAGCTGCGACGGAGACAGCGCGGCGATGAGGTCCGGTGCCCCCGTCCCCGCTGGTGTCCCGAACGAGCCGTGTCGCAGCTCCGCGGCGCCGGCCAGGAACACGCAGCGCCAGGTCCCGTTCTCCGCCCCGAACCCGAGCTGCTCGAGGGCATCGGCCTGGAGGGCCTTGGCCGGCTCGTTGCCCGGATCGGCGAAGATGACGTGGTTGAGGACCTCGACGACCCAGCGGAAGTCGCCGGTGGAGAATGCCTCCCGCGCCCCGGCCAGCACCGCGTCCGCCCCGCCCATCGCGGCGACGTATCGGGTGGCGGCCTCGGTGGGCTCGTGCTGCCAGAGGTGTGCCGGGTTGCCGTCGTACCAGCCCATGTAGCGCTGGTAGATCGCCTTCACGTTGTGGCTCACCGAGCCGTAGTAGCCGCGGGCATGCCAGGCGCGCTCGAGCGCGGGCGGCATCTGGATCGCCTCGGCGATCTCCGCCCCGACCATGCCCCTGTTGAGCATCCGCAGTGTCTGGTCGTGCAGGTACGCGTAGAGGTCGCGCTGTAGCTCGAGGTACCCGCGGGCCCGCTCCCGGCCCCAGGTGGGCCAGTGGTGCGAGGCGAAAACGACGTCGCTGCGGTCGACGAAGCGGTCGATCGCCTCCGTGATGTACCGCGCCCAGACGTTGGGGTCCCGCACGAGGGCGCCGCGGAGCGTGAGCAGGTTGTGGAGCGTGTGCGTCGTGTTCTCGGCCATGCACAGCGCCGTGTGGTCCGGGAACAGCAGGTTCATCTCCGCCGGGGCCTCGGTGCCCGGGGTGACCTGGAACTCCATCCGGATGCCGTCTACGACGCGCTCCTCCCCGGTCGCCACGATCGAGTCGGTGGGGCGGATGAGCGTGACCGTGCCGGTCGACGTGGTCTGGCCGAGCCCGGCGCCCACCTGGCCATGCGGGCCCCGGTCCAGCACCGCCCCGTACATGTAGCCCGCGCGGCGACTCATCGCCGCACCCGCGTAGACGTTCTCCGCGACAGCGTGCTCGAGGAAGCCCTCCGGGGCGATGATCGGGCAGCGACCCGCGTCCACGTCCGCCTGGCTGGTCACGCCCTTGACGCCGCCGAAGTGGTCCACGTGGCTGTGCGTGTACACGACGCCCACGACCGGCCGCTCACCGCGATGCTCCCGGTAGAGCGCGAGGGCCGCGGCCGCGGTCTCAGTGCTGATGAGCGGGTCGATGACGAGGACGCCGGTCTCGCCCTCGACGAACGTGATGTTCGAGAGGTCCATGCCGCGGACCTGGTAGATGCCCGGCACCACCTCGAACAGGCCGTCCATCGCGACGAGGATCGACTGCCGCCACAGGCTCGGGTTCACTGTGCCCGGAGCTTCCCCCTCGATGAACGCGTACGAGTCGTTGTCCCAGACGACCCGTCCGTCCGCGGCCCGCACGACGCACGGGTCGAGACGGCCCAGGAAACCTCGCCGGGCGTCCTCGAAGTCCGCCACGTCGTCGAAGGGGAGCGATTCGAGCACCGCGGCATTGGCGGAACGGATCGACTCGGAAGCGGAAGCAGCCATGCGTTCACTCTCCTCGGGGCCGCGTGCGCGCGGCCGGCATCATAGGGTCGCCGGCGCGAGGACGGGCTGCGGGACCGGGTCAGCCGGCGATGGCCTGGTCGGTGACGTCGAGGCCGCGATCGATGATCTCGAAGCCCGAGCGGAGCTCGTCCTCGCTGATCGTCAGCGGCGGGTTCGTGTAGAAGCTGCTCCAGCGGACGAGCGTGTAGAGCCCGTTCGCGCGGAAGTGCCTGCCGAGCGCGACCATCTCCTCCGAGCTGCCGTTGTACGGGGTCATCGGCGTGAACGGATCACGGCTGCGCACGAGGTCGACGATCCCGAAGAGCCCGATATTGCGCGCGGCTCCGACCGACGGGTGCTTCGCGATGAGCTCGTCCATGAGCGAGCGCATGAGCTCGCCCTTCAGGGCGGCCGCCTCGATGAGGCCCTCGTCCTCGTAGACCGCGATCGTCGCGAGCGCGGTGGCGCACGCGAGCGGATGGCTGTTGTACGTGAGGCCGCCGTAGAAGACGTTGTCGCGGAAGTGGTCGGCGATATGGCGACGCATCCCCACGGCCCCGAGCTGGACGTATGCGGAGGTGAGGCCCTTCGCCATGCAGATGAGGTCGGGGACGACGCCCCAGTGCTCGACCGCGAACCACTTGCCTGTCCGACCGAAGCCGGCCATCACCTCGTCGGCGATGAGGAGGATCCCGTGGCGATCGCAGATCTCGCGGAGCCCCTGCATGTAGCCGTCCGGCGGGACGAGGATCCCGTTCGTGCCGACGACCGTCTCGACGACGATCGCCGCGACGGTCTTCGGACCCTCGTACATGAGGACGTCGTCGGTCTCGCGGAGGACCGCGTCGACCGGCTCGGGGTCCCGCCTGCCCCAGCGGTGGAAATCCGGGATCCGGATGACGCCGGGGATCCCGGGCTCGGCGGCCCAGCGGCGCGGGTCGCCGGTGAGCGTGATCGACCCCGCGGTCCCGCCGTGGTACGAGCGGTACCGCGCCGCGATCTTGTGGCGGCCGCTGAACATCCGCGCGATCTTCACCGCGTTCTCGACCGCCTCCGCTCCACCGTTCGTGAAGAAGAACGCGTCGATGTCGCCCGGGGTGAGCTCGGCGAGCTTCGCACCGAGGCGCGCGCGCGGCTCCGTCGCCATGAACGGGTTGGCATAGCAGAGGACATCGGCCTGGTCCTTGATCGACTGGATGATCCGCGGATGCCCGTGGCCCGCGTTCGTGCACATGAGCTGGCTGTTGAAGTCGAGGTACCGCGTCCCCTCGGGCGTCCAGAAGTAGCTGCCCAGTGCCCCCGCCACCGGTATCGGGTCGACCTTGGACTGCGCCGACCACTCGAAGAGCGTGTGGCGCTTCGTCAGCTCGACGATCTCGGGTCCGGTCATGGAGCCGGGCACGGCGCTGATCCCCATCGGGTCCACCTCGGTCGGTTGTGTACGCCGTCCCGCGGGACGCGTCGCGGACAGCCCTCGCGCCGCACGGGCGCGCCTCGCAAGGGAGTATAGGACCCCGCCGGCGATCGCCCGGTGACCCCCGGACCGTGTCCCGGCGGGGCAAGATGTCGATCCCGGCTACCATGTGTCTGCCATGCGATCGCCGACCCGGGAGCGGCGGCGGGGCCGTCCGCGGCTGCTCGCCCTCGTCGCACTCGCTCTCGTCGCCACCCTCGCCCTCCCCGTCGTCGGCCTGCCCGGCGCGGTGCCTGCCGCGCTCGCCGCGCGCACCACGCAGTCGATCAGCGGCGGTTTCGTCGCCGGCACCCACGAGCAGATCGCGCCCGCCGTCTCCCGCGAGGTCGGGAGGATCACGACGGACCGGTCGGGATCGCAGGTCGTGAACTTCGTCGACGTCGGCACGGCCGACCCGGCGCTCACGTTCGAGGCGTCGCTCTCGGACGGCGAGGCGGTGGGGCGGCAGACGGTCCGGGCGCAGGCCCTGGCGCAGAGCTCCGACGGGCATCGGGTCATCGCGGCGATCAACGGCGACGTGTGGGGCGGCTACTCCTCGGCGTCGCAGGACGCGCCGAACGGCATCGACGTCCACGAGGGCGAGCTCATGGTCGCCGGCGAGTTCGATCGCCCGTCCTTCGCGATCGACGCGTCGGGCCGCCCAAGGGTGGGGACCGTTCGCATCGAGCTGTCGGCGACCGGCTCGGACGGGATGGTCGTCCTCGTCGACCGGCTCAACCAGCTGCGCAAGGCCGGGGAGATCGCGGCCTACACGTACCGGTTCGGTCCCGCCACCCCGAAGGAGGGCTCCGGCGTCGAGGCGGTCCTCGGCGGCATCCCCGTCGCCCTGCCCACGAGCGGGACGGTGGTCGGCGCGGTGCTGGAGATCCGGCCCGCGGGCAGCCAACCGCTCGTCCCCGGCCAGCTCGTGATCAACGGCGCCGCCACGACCTTCGTCAACCGTCTCGTCGTCGGCGAGCAGGTCACGTTCGCGATCACCATCACGCCCGGCTGGGAGGGAGTCCGCGAGCTCGTGTCTGGTCGCGAGACGATCGTCCGCGACGGCCAGGCCTACGTCTCGCCGCGGCCCGCGATCGCCGACCAGCTCCACCCGCGGAGCGCGATCGGGACGACGGCGAGTGGTGACGTCGTGATGGCCACCGTGGACGGGCGCGACAGCGGCACCAGCACCGGGGTGGACCTCGACGAGCTCGCCCAGCTCATGCTCGCGCGCGGCGTCGTGCAGGCGATCAACCTCGACGGCGGCGGCTCCACGACGCTCGCGGTCCGCCAGCCCGGCGACGTCGACGTCTCGGTCGTGAACAGGCCGTCGGACGGCGTGGAGCGCGCGGTATCGAACGCGATCCTCCTCGTGAGCTCGACGCCCACCGGCCCGCCGGCCTCGCTCCTCGTGTCGCCGGCCGCGCCGCAGCTCTACCAGGGCGAGTCGGTCACCCTCGCCGCCAAGGCCGTCGACGCCTCGCTCAACGGCATCCCGGTGGACCCGTCGGGCGTCTCGTGGTCGCTCGCGGGCGGGCCGGGGACGCTCGCGCCGGACGGCCGCTACACGGCCGGTGAGCCGGGCACCGCGACGGTGGCCGGGTCGGCGATCGGCCTCACGTCGCAGGTCACCATCACGACGCTCACGGACACGTCACCGCCCACGTTCGACGGCGGCCCCGTCTCGCGCCTCACGGAGGGCGCCAAGCTGTCGGCGACGGCGGTCCCGCTCACGGTGTCGTGGCCGGCGGCCTCGGACCGCGGGGCCGGCGTCGACCGGTACGAGCTCCAGCGGAGCGTGGACGGCGGGAAGACGTGGAACGGCGTGAAGCTCGCGGCGCCCGCGAAGACCTCGGGCGCCGTGCTCGTCACTCCGGGCAAGGTCACGCGGTTCCGCGTCCGGGCGACGGACAAGGCCGGGAACGTCGGCGAGTGGGTCACGGGGCTGCGCTTCCGCGTCGTGGCCTACCAGGACACCTCGTCCTCGGTCAGGTACAAGGGCTCGTGGAAGGTCATGAGGACGGCGTCGCTCTTCGGCGGCTCGTCCCGCTGGACCTCCAACGGGTCCGTGAGCCTCTCGTTCCAGGGAAGCCAGGTCGCGTGGGTGGGGATCCAGGGCACCGATCGTGGCGCCGCGCGGATCCTCATCGATGGGAAGTCGGTCGCGTCGGTGGACGACCACGCGTCGACGCGGAAGATCCGGACGATCGTCTACGTCCGGCTGTTCGAGGGGCTCGGGCGCCACGCGATCGAGGTGAAGGCGCTCGGGACGTCGGGCCGGCCGCGGGTCGACTTCGATGCGTTCGTCATCGTCGTCCCGATCCCCGACTGACGCTCCGGCGCCCGGCTCCCGACCACGGGGGCCCTCCCGTCGCCCGCCGGAGGGTGTACCCTCGCCCACCTGACACGGCGCGGGAGCGTCGCCCCATCGGGCGGACCGAGGACGCTGGCTCCCCGCCCTCGCGGAGGTACCCATGCCCCGGATCGTGCGCGGTGCGCTCCTCCAGGCCACCTGGACCGGCGACAAGGAATCGATGATCCAGAAGCACGAGGCTCATGCTCATGCGGCGGCGAAGCAGGGCGCCGGGGTCATGCTCTTCCAGGAGCTCTTCTACGGGCCGTACTTCTGCCAGGTCCAGGATCCGGAGTACTACGGGTACACGGAACACATCCCGGACGGCGCCACGACGAGGCGGATGCAGGATCTCGCGAAACAGACCGGGATGGTGCTCGTCGTGCCGATGTACGAGGAGGACAGCCAGACCACCGGCCTCTACTACAACACCGCAGCCGTCATCGACGCGGACGGGCGGTACCTGGGCAAGTACCGCAAGACGCATCTCCCCCACCTCAAGGGCTTCTGGGAGAAGTACTATTTCCGGCCCGGCAACCTCGGGTACCCGGTCTTCGAGACCGCCGTGGGGCGCGTCGGCGTCTACATCTGCTACGACCGCCACTTCCCGGAGGGGGCACGGGCGCTCGGGCTCAACGGCGCGGAGATGGTCTTCATCCCGTCCGCCACGAGCCGCGGCCTCTCCGAGTACCTCTGGCGGATCGAGCAGGTGAGCCACGCGGTGGCGAACGGCTACTTCGTCGGGACGATCAACCGGGTCGGGATCGAGCCGCTCGGCGACGACGACTTCTACGGCCAGAGCTACTTCTGCGACCCGCGCGGCCAGTTCATCGGCGGCATCGGGAGCCCGCACGACGAGGAGCTCCTCGTCCGCGACATGGACCTCGACCTCGTCACCGAGGTCCGCCAGACGTGGCAGTTCTACCGCGACCGGCGACCCGACCAGTACGGAGACCTCGTCCGGCCCTGACGACGCCGCACGCGCGGCGCGTCCCACTCGAGCGCGGGCCGGACGCGCCCCATCCGGCCCGCGACGACGGAGGCATCGTGGACTTCGGGTTCACGCTCAAGCCCGAGCACTCGGTCGAACGTCACCTCGCGCTCGCGAGGCGCGCCGAGGCGAACGGGTTCACGTACGGCTGGCTCTTCGATTCCCACGTCCTCTGGCGGGAGGCCTACACACTCCTCGCGCTCATGGGCACCGCGACCGACCACATGCGCCTGGGCACGTGCGTGACGAACCCGGCGACGCGCGAGCCATCCGTGACCGCGAGCGCGCTCGCGACGCTCCAGGAGATCACGGGCGGCCGGATGGACCTCGGCATCGGGCGCGGCGACAGCGCCCGGCGGGTGCTCGGGAAGGCGCCGACGTCGATGGCGATGCTCGAGGAGTCGGCGCTCGTCATCCGCGATCTCGTCGAAGGCCGCGGGACCGAGTACGAGGGGGCCTGGCTCGAGCTCACCTGGGCATCGCGGCAGTACCGGCTTCCCATGTGGATCGCCGGCTACGGGCCCAAGGCACTCGAGCTCGCCGGGCGGATCGCGGACGGGATCATGCTCCAGATCGCCGACCCGGACCTCGTCGCGTGGATGGCGGGCCAGGTCCGCGACGCGGCGAGGAAGGCCGGCCGAGATCCGGCCGCGGTGCGCGTCATGTCGGCCGCGCCGGCGCACGTGGCGCGCACGGACATCGCCCGCGAGCGTGTCCGCTGGTTCCCCGCGCTCGTGAGCAACCACGTCGTCGACCTCGTCAACCGATACGACCCGGCGGAGCTGCCGGAGTCGCTCACGGCGTATGTCCGGGAACGCGGGGGGTACGACTACCTGCACCATGCGGAGGTGGGCTCGTCGAACGCGGTCTTCGTGAGCGACGAGATCGCCGACCGGTTCTCGCTCATCGGCGGCGTCGACGAGCACGTCGCGAAGCTCCTCCGCCTCGCCGACGCCGGCGTCGACCAGTTCAACCTGTACCTCATGAACGGCGACGAGGAAGAGCAGCTCGACATCTACGGACGCGACGTCATCCCCGCGTTCCGGGAGGCGCTGGCGCGCAGGTAGGCGCCCGGCGCCGGGGGCCCGACCGGCCCATGGAGGTCGCACGCGATGGATCCCGACGAGGCGGGCGTGCTCCGAGCGGTCGCCGAGCGCGACTTCATCGAGACATGGTCGCTCTTCGCGAGCCTTCCCGGCGCCGCGGTCGTGGACGAAGGCGGGGTCCTCCGGCTCGTCACCGGCGCAGCCGACCCGCTCGCGAACGCCGTGCTCCGGACCCGCGTCGCCGCCGGCGGCGACGCGGAGACGGCGATCGAGGCGACCATCGCCCACTTCGACGCGGCGGATCTCCCGTGGACCTGGTGGAGCCTCCCGTCGGACGTGCCGGGCGACATCGTGGAGCGGGTCGCGCGCCGCGGCTCCAGCGGCATCGAGTCGGCGCCGCTCATGGTGCTCGCGGATCTCGACGTCGTGACCCCGCGGCCGGTCGCCGGCCTCGCCATCGCGCGGGTCCGCGACGACGCCGGGATGGACACGTTCCTCCGGCTCGCCGAGGGCACCCTGGAGCTGACCGCGGTCGTCGGCGGCCTCCTCAGG
>JBAWVU010000056.1:0-10504 GCA_037147135.1 Chloroflexota bacterium | reverse complement strand
ATCGTGTCGACCGCCGGCAGTGCCGTCGAAGAAGGTGGCATGACATGACTCGCGAACCGGACGATCTGGTCGTCGTCGCCGACGCACTGGCGGCGAAGATCCGCGCGATCGGTGCGACTGCAGTCACCGAGGAAGATCTGCGAGTTCGCCTCGAAGGCGAGCTCCGCCCCATCACCGAGGCGTTCGACCTGAGGGTGACGCCCCGGTACGAGGAGGGCGTGCCGAAGGGCGCCCTCGCCGCCGGCAGGGCGGACGCGATATACGGCGGTGTCTACATCGAGTACAAGCGACCCGGGCGCCTCGAGTCCACCCCCACGCGAGACGATGCGATCCGCCAGGTGCAGGACTACCTGGAGGGCGCCGTTCGCTCGGACGATGACGAACGGGCGCGGGCGCGGCTCGTGGGCGTGCTGACCGACGGACGCCGGATCATCTTTGTCCGGCACCGTGGACCGCGGAGCTCCGCGCTCGACTACTACCACCGGACCGGGGGGACGACGCGACCCGAATCGCCGTGGCACGTGAGCGAGCCGCTTCTCATCACACGAGAGAGCGTCGGCCAGCTCCTGGTGTACCTCCGCGCTCTCGACCGGGAGCCGCTGACGGCCGAGGGACTCGCGGCCGCGTTCGGGCCAAGGAGCGAGATCGGACCGCAGCTGGTCCAGGCGCTCTACCGGCGTCTTGCGACATCAGACGCCCCCATCGTCGACACGCTCTACCGCGAATGGGACCGCATCTTCGGCATCGTGTACGGCCAGGATCAGGCGCGGGCCGCCCGCGGCGCAGAGGACCTCGGCGCGCTGTACGGCGTCGCCCACCCGGACCTCAAGCGGCTCTTCTTCGCGGTACACACGTACTACGCGTTCGTGATGAAGATCCTCGCGGTCGAGGTGGCGTCCCTTCAACAGGGCACGTACATCAGGTCGTTCACGGATGAGGTCGCGGGCCTCGATGACGCCTCGTTCGACCGCCGACTCCGCGAGCTCGAGGACGGCAGCGAGTTCCGGCGGCTCGAGATCACGAACTTCCTCGAAGGCGACTTCTTCGGCTGGTACCTGGCTGTCTGGGACGGCGAGATGCGGGAGCTGGTGCGGTCATTCGTGACGACGCTGGAGCGGTTCGAGCCGACGACGGCCACGGTGCGACCCGATCTGGCGCGTGACATCCTCAAGCACCTCTACCAATACCTGGTCCCCAAGCGCCTTCGGCACGATCTGGGTGAGTACTACACGCCGGACTGGCTGGCCGAGTTCCTGCTCGACGAGGCGGGCTACACAGGCGACCCGGCGCAGCGTGTCCTGGACCCGGCGTGCGGGTCCGGGACATTCCTTGCACTCGAGATCGGGCGCGTCATCGCCTACGCCAACGAACACATGCTCGATGAACGAGACGTCGCGAAACAGCTGGTTCGAAACGTCGTGGGGTTCGACATCAACCCGCTCGCGGTCCTGGCGGCACGGACGACCTACCTGCTCTCGCTCGGGCACCTCCTCCGCTACGTCCGACCCCTGGAGATCCCGGTCTACCTGTGCGATTCGGTGCTCCTGCCGCGTCCCCACGGCGGTGGCCTGTTCGACCGCGGATGGGAGCTCCCGACGAGTGCAGGCGTGTTCGTCATCCCCGGTGCGATCGACAGGGCCGCGAAGATGAGTCGCTTCGCCGAGGCGCTCGAGCGGGCTGTCGAAGAGCGGCACGAACCGGCAGGACTTCTGCGCACGGTAGAGCGCCAGGTCGGAACGCTCGACGACGGGGATCGCGATCTGCTCAACGGGCTCTACGACAAGATCTGCGGGCTGGCGAATCAGGGTCGCGACGGCATCTGGCCACGGATCATCAGGAACAGCTTCGCCCCGGTCTTCGTGAGCGAGGCCCGATTCGACTTCGTCATCGGCAACCCGCCGTGGGTGAACTGGGAGAGCCTGTCCGACGAGTACCGGCGCGCGACACTCGGGCTGTGGCAGGACTACGGGCTCTTCTCACTGAAGGGTCACGCAGCGCGGCTGGGCGGGGGGAAGAAGGACCTGTCGATGCTTATGCTCTATGCCGCGGCGCATGAGTATCTGCAGCCAGGCGGGACGCTCGCGTTCCTCGTGACGCAGACGCTGTTCAAGAGCGCTGGAGCCGGGGCCGGCTTCCGACGCTTCAGGCTGGGCCATGGAGTCCCGCTCGGCGTGCGCGCCGTCCACGACATGTCGTCACTTCAGCCGTTCGAGGGGGCGTCGAACCGGACGGCTGCCGTCGTCATCGAGCGGGACGCGGAGACCTCGTATCCCGTGCGTTGGGTCGAATGGGCGACCGCCGGTCACGCTCGGCCGGAGACGGACGCAGCGTTGCCCGACGTGCTCCGATCGACGACACGCGTGGAGATGGTCGCGAGCCCGGTCGGCCGTGGTGATCCGACATCGCCATGGCTCACCGCGCTTGAGAGCCAGGCCGGCGGGATCGCCGATGCGGTGGGACCGTCGGACTACCGCGCCTACGCAGGGTCGTTCACCGGCGGCCTGAACGGCGCGTACTGGCTGGAGGTCCTCGCCACCCGGACCGACGGCACCGTCCTCATCCGAAACCTCGCGACAGTCGGGAAGATCAAGGTCGAGCAGGTCGAGACCACGATCGAGCCTGACCTCGTCTATCCGCTCCTGCGCGGTCGCGATGTGGCTCCCTGGCGGGCGACACCGTCAGCGTCCATCCTGCTCGTCCAGGACCCGGACACGAGGACGGGCATCCCGGAAGGGACGCTCGCGGGACTGAACCCGCTCACGTACGCCTACCTGGAGCGGTTCGAGGACCAGCTGCGAGATCGGGCTGCGTTCCGCAAGTACTTCGGTGGCTCCGACCCGTTCTACTCGATGTACAACATCGGGCCGTACACGGTGTCGCGGTGGAAGGTCGTGTGGCGCGAGCAGGCGGCGGCGATGACGGCCGCGGTGATCGGCCAGCACGAAGGGCGGACCATCATTCCGGACCACAAGCTGATGCTGGTCCCGGTCGGGTCAGAGGACGAGGCGCACTTCCTGTGCGCGGCACTGAACTCACCGACGTCGGCGGCCATCGTCGCCGCGTACGCCCTGGCCATCGGGTTCTCGACGCACGTCCTCGAACACGTGCCCGTGCCTCGATTCGACCCGACGATGGGGCCTCACCTTGAGCTGGCCGCCCTGGGCCGCGCCGCCGCAGCTACTGGCGCTGTCGATGAGGACGCACTTGATCGGGCGGCTCGCATGGTCCTGGTTCGAACCCCGCGGACCTCGACGCCTACCTGACCTCGAACACGACCGCCGTCCGCGCGACGCCGCCGCCCATCCCGTCGCCTGTCGAGCCGTCCGCCGACGCCATCCGAGTCGAGCAGGCGAACCGCCACTCCCCCGCCGGCAGGGCGAAGCGTGCCTTCTGCGTCGCGCCGCCGCGCCGGTTCACCTCGACGTTCGCGATGTCGGGCACCGAGCACGAGACGAGGTCCGGGCCGTCGTTGCGGAAGGTCACGAGGATCGTCTCGCCGGGTCGCACGGCGATGACCTGCGCGGGGCCCAGCAGGCCGCTCGCGGTGAGATCCACCTGGCGCGCGGTCGCGTCGAGGTAGCGGTCGGCGGCGAGGATGCCGGCGACGAGCACGACGCCCGCGAGCGCGACGAGGAGGAGGTACGACGCGTCCCGGATGCGTCCGCCGAGGCCGGTCCGGCGCGCCGCGGACCCGCCGGGCCTCGGATCGAACGAGCGCAGCCGAAGCGAGTTCGTCACGACGCTCACCGACGAGAGCGCCATCGCGCCCGCCGCGATGACCGGCGTGATCGTCACGCCCCAGATCGGATAGAGGACGCCCATCGCGACCGGGATGAGGACGACGTTGTAGCCGAACGCCCAGAAGAGGTTCTGCCGGATGACGGTCATCGTCCGGCGGGAGAGCGCGATGGCCGACGCGATCCCGCGCGGGTCGCCGCCCACGAGCGTCACGTCGCTCGCCTCGATCGCCACGTCCGCGCCGGTCCCGATCGCGATGCCGAGGTCCGCCGCCGCGAGCGCGGGGGCGTCGTTGATCCCGTCGCCGACCATCGCGACGACCTTGCCGCGTGCCTGCAGCTCGGCAACCTTGTCGGCCTTGCCGCCGGGGAGTACCTGCGCCATGACGCGCTCGGCCGGGATCCCGACCTGGCGCGCGACCGCCTCGGCGGTGGGCCGGAGGTCGCCGGTCACCATCCAGACCTCGATCCCCTGCGAGGTCAGCTCGCGCACCGTCTCGGCGGCCCCTGCCTTCACCGGGTCCGCGATGAGGACCAGTCCCGCGAGCCGCCCCTCCGCCGCCACGTACGTCGGCGTCGCGCCGTCCGCCGCTGCGTCGCTGGCGCGTGCTTCCAGCGCGCTCGTGTCCACGCCGCTCTCCGTGAGGAACGCCGCTGTGCCCACGAGGACGGAGCGCCCGTCCACGGCCGCACGGATCCCCCGCCCGGGGACCGCCTCGAACGCGGTGGCCGGGCGCACCCCGAGCCCGAGCTCTCCCGCCCGGGCGACGATGGCCGCCGCGAGCGGATGCTCGCTCCCCCGCTCCGCCGACGCGGCGAGGTCGAGCACGTCCCGGGCATCGGTGCCGGCAGCCGCGACGACGTCCGAGACCGCGGGCCTCCCGAGCGTGAGCGTCCCGGTCTTGTCGAGGAGGACCGCCGTGACGCGATGCGCCTGCTCGAGCGCCTCGCCGCCGCGGATGAGGATCCCCGCCTCCGCCCCACGCCCGGTCCCGACCATGATCGCCGTCGGCGTCGCGAGGCCCATCGCACACGGGCAGGCGATGACGACGACGGTGATGAAAGCGGCGAGCGCGAGCGTGAGCTTCGGCTCCGGCCCGAAGAGCCACCACAGGCCGAACGTGAGCGCGCCGATCCCGAGGACGATCGGGACGAAGATGCCGCTGATCCGGTCCGCCAGCCGCTGGATCGGCGCCTTGCTCCCCTGGGCGCGGCGGACCATCTCGACGATCTGCGCGAGCGCGGTGTCGCGGCCGACGCGCGTGGCCCGGAAGACGAAGCTGCCCGTCGTGTTGAGCGTCGCGCCGATGACCACGTCATCGGGCCGCTTCGTCGCGGGGATCGACTCTCCCGTGAGCATCGACTCGTCCACCGCCGAGGTCCCGTCGGTGACGATCCCGTCGACCGGGACCTTCTCGCCCGGCCGCACGCGGACGAGATCGCCCGGCACGACGTCGGCGATCGGGACGTCGACCTCGACGCCGTCGCGGAGCACCCGCGCCGACTTCGCTTGGAGGCCCATGAGCGCCTTCACCGCGCCGGCCGTCCGACCCTTGGCCCGCGCCTCGAGCCAGCGCCCCGCGAGGATGAGCCCGATGATCGCCGCCGACGTGTCGAAGTACGTCTCGGGGCGGAGGCCCGCGTCGTGGACGACCTGCGGCCACATCGTGACGACGACGCTGTATGCCCAGGCTGCGCTCGTCCCGACGACGACGAGCGTGTTCATGTTCATCCCGAAGCCGTGGCGGAACGCACGCCACGCCGACGAGTAGAACCGCCCGCCGGCCCAGACCTGGATGAACGTCGCGGGCCAGAGGACGACCTTGTTGACCTCCTCCATCGGCCAGGGCAGTTGCGGCCACAGCATGAGGACCATGATCCCGACCGCGACGCCGATGGAGACCGCGGCCTTGACCCCCAGCTCGTGCGTCTCGCTCGCGCGGGCGCGCTCGTTCTCGTCCTCTTCCGCGGCGATCGCGTCCGCGCCGCGATCCCCGGTCCCGGGGCGCACTTCGGCGTCCAGCGCGGCGAGCGCGCCCGGCCTGACCTCGTAGCCCGCCGCCCGGATCGCCCCCACGATCTCGTCGCGCCCCACCGCCGACGGATCGAACCGGACCGTGGCCACCTCCGTGGCGAGGTTGACGCTCGCCTCGGCCACGCCGTCGGTCTTGCCGAGGAACCGCTCGATGCGGTTGACGCACGAGGCGCAGCTCATCCCCTCGACGGGGAGGCTGAGCTCGACGAACCGGATGGGCTCCGTGGCGGCCGCGGCTGCGGGGCCGCGCGGGGCGGCTGCCGCGGTCCGCTGGGTGGCGGGGTCGGTGGTGGTCATACTCCCCCGGAGTATACGCCGGAGCGACGAGCCCGCACTCCGGGCCGGGTGTCACAGGTGGCGGCGTCGCCCGTCACACTGGACATGATGACCGTTCGCGAGCTGTCCGCACCCGCGCCTCCGCCGCCGGGGACGCCGTTCGAGGCGCTGCTCGACGCGCACGGCGCCGAGGTCTACCGGCACCTGCGCCGCCTGTCCGCGTCGTCCGACGACGCGGCGGACCTCCACCAGGAGACGTTCCTCCGCGCGTACCGCGCGTGGCCGGGCCTCCCCGCCGACGCGAACCACCGGGCGTGGCTCCACCGGATCGCGGCGAACGTCGCGGTCGACGCGCATCGGCGGCGAGCGGTCCGGACGGCCGTCGTGCCGCCGCCCGCGGCAGAGTGCCGGGACGGGACGGGCGATCATGAGCGCGCGGGCGAGATGACCGCCACCGACCCGGCCGCCGGCGATGCGACCGACCCGGCCGCGAGGGCGGAGACCGCCGAGCTGCGCGAGACGGTCCGGCGAGCACTCGTCGCCCTGCCTTGGCGCGAGCGCACCGCGGTGGTGTCGCGCGTCCTCGAAGGTCACGACTACCCGGAGGTCGCCGCCCTCCTCGACTGCTCGGAGCCCGCCGCACGCCAGCTCGTGAGCCGCGGGCTTCGGCGCGTCCGCGCGCAGCTCGCCGCCTACCTGGAGACCGACCGATGACCCGCCCCACCACCGAAGCCCTCGAGTCCCTCCTCCGCGCCGGCGACCCGCTGCCGCCGTCCGACGCGCTCGGCCGCGAGATCCGCGCGTCGGACGCACGGACGCGCGGCGCGATCGCGGCCGCGTCCCGTGCCGAGGCGCCGGGCATCGTCCCAGCGGTCGTCGGGGTCCACGCCGTCTACGCGGCCCCGTGGGGGCCGGTCCACCTCGCTGCGAGCGAGCGCGGCCTCGCGGCGCTGAGCATCCGACAGCCCGAGGACGCGTTCCACGCGGACGTCGCGCGGCGGCTCGGCGGGCGCCTCGTCGAGATGGACGACGACGCGGCCCCGGAGCCGTGGCGCGCGACGCTCGGCCGGACGATCGACGAGCTCGACGAGTACTTCGCCGGGCGACGCACGTCGTTCGACCTCCCCGTCGACCTCGCCGGCCTGTCGGCGTGGGATCGCGCGGTTCTCGGGGGCGCCGCGAGCCTCCGCTTCGGCGAGGTGACCAGCTACGGCAGGCTCGCACGGATGATCGGGCGGCCGGGCGCGGCCCGAGCCGTCGGCGGCGCCCTGGGTCGGAACCCGGTCCCGATCGTCGTCCCCTGCCACCGGATCCTCGCCGGCGACGGGACGCTCGGTGGCTACGGCGGCGGGTGGACGGGTGCCCGCGAGGACATGCTCGCGATCAAGGCGGCGCTGCTTGCCCGCGAGGGCGTCCGGGTCCCCGCGCCACTCGTCGGATGAGACGGGGGCCCGACCGGACTCCGGCCCGGATGGGACCTCAGCCCCGCACCACCGGGCGCATCGGGTAGAGCCCGGCGATCGCCGGGCAGACCGGGTCCAGGAGCAGCTCGTAGCCGACCTCGCCCTGGCGGATGAGGTCGCCGACGAGCCCCGCCTCGCGGGGCGGGAGCCCCACGTAGAGACGACACCCGTCGACGGTGATCTGGCTCATGTCGTCGTCGCCGCCCTCGATCTCGAAGCGGCGGCGCAGCTCGTGCATGGGGATCCATGCCCGGCTCTTGATGAACCGCCGGAGCTGCGACTGGGTCGCGGCGGTCTCGCGGCTCACGTCGCGCGCGTCGTCGCCGGGGGCGGTGGGATCGACCATCACGTGTCCGAGAGGTGCGGCAGTGGCCGCGGGATGTCCGGGTCGGCTGGACGGAGACGGAGACACCGCCTGCGTCGATCGGGCCGATTCTACCCGACGCCCGCCGACAGGCGGTCAGCCGTGGACGACGATGAGCTCGCGGGTCACCCCGTTGAGCACGATGGGGCCGTCCTCGCCGCACACGACGATGTCCTCGATCCGGGCGCCGTACAGGCCCTCGAGGTAGATCCCGGGCTCGATGCTGAAGGCCATCCCCGCTCGGAGGGGCTCGGCATTGCCGGCGACGATGTACGGCTCCTCGTGCTCCTCGAGCCCGATGCCGTGCCCGGTCCGGTGGAAGAAGTGGCGGCCGTGGCCCGCGGCGGCGATGATCTCGCGCGCCACCGCGTCCACGCGCTCCGCGGGCACGCCCGGCCGGACGGCATGGGTCGCCTCCGCCTGCGCCGCCCTGAGGACGCCGTACAGCGCGAGGAACGCACGGTCGGGGCTCTTCGCGGGATCGCCGCCGGTGACCCAGACGGTCCGGGTCGTGTCGCTCGCGTACCCGCCGAGGGTCCCGCCGATGTCGAGGACGATCGGCTCGCCGGCCCGGATGATCCGTTCCGTGGCGTGGTGATGGGGGGAGGCGGAGTTCGGGCCGCTGCCGACGATCGCGAAGGAGGCCTCCTCGTGGCCCTCGGCGAGCAACCTGTCGCGGATCTCGCGGCTCACGTCCGCCTCCGTCCGCCCGATGAGCCGGCCGTGCGCGACCTGCTCGATGACGCGGTCGGCGGCACGGGCGGCGGCGCCGAGGAGCGCGACCTCGTCGGGGTCCTTGAGCATCCGCTCCTCGCGCAGCACCGACGACAGCAGGGAGTACCGCGCGGACGGCAGTGCCTCCTGGAGCCGGAGGAGGAATGTGGCCCAGAGCCGGTCGGAGACGGCGACCGCCCGGACCGGCAGCCCGACCGGGCGCTCTCCCGCACCGTCGATGGCGGCGCGGACGAGCGCGAACGGGTCGTCGGTCTCGTCCCAGTCGGCGACGGCCACCGTCCCGGCCTCCGCCACGGGACAGGCTCGCGCGGCCATCGCCTCGAGGCGCGGGACGACGAGCGTCGGCTGGCCGTGCGCGGGCACGACGAGCATCGTGAGGCGCTCGAGCGGGTACGCGGCGTACCCGGCGAGGTAGCGCAGGTCGGCGCCGACGCCGACGAGGAGCGCGTCGAGGCCGGCCGCGGTGGCGGCCTGGCGGGCGCGGGAGAGACGATGGGCGAGTCGTCCAGCGCCGATCGTGGGTCGCGGGGGGGTCTGCGTCATGTGAGCTCGGTGCCTCGGTGCGTGTCGGCCCAGTGTGCAGGCGATGCGGACCGGCGCGCACGCCGATCGGGCACCGTCGCGGGCCGCCCTGCGCCGCGCGGTGCCGTGGCCGGACCGACGCTCAGGCCTTCACGGTCCAGGTCTCGCCCCCATGGAGCAGCGCCTCGAGGTCGCCGCGGCCCTGGTCGCGGATCGCATCCGTGATCTGGCCTTCGAGGAGCTCGTCGTGGGTGGCGCGCGGGACGCTGCGGATGACGCCGATCGGGACCGGAAACTCCGGCCAGTAGATCCGGGCGAGCATGAAGTGGATCGTCGGGTCCTCGGACGCCTCATCGTGGACGAGGAGGTCGGCCTCCGTGAAGCCACCACCGAGCTGGACGACCTCCGGGCGGACGCCGTTGAGGCGGATCCCCTTGTCGCGGTCCTTCCCGAAGATCATCGGCTCGCCGTGCCGGAGGAAGAGCATCCGGTCGTCGCGGACGTCGCGCTCGGTGAAGTCGCGGTGGGCCCCGTCGTTGAAGATGTTGCAGTTCTGGAGGATCTCGACGAAGGTCGAGCCCTTGTGGTGGCCGGCCCGCGTGATCGTCTCCTGCAGGTGGTCGGAGAACGTGTCCACGGATCGGGCGACGAAGCTCGCCTCCGCCGCCAGGGCGACGACGAGCGGGTGGATCGGGTAGTTGATGGAACCGCCCGGGCTCGATTTCGTCTTCTGGCCGTACGCGGACGTGGGCGAGACCTGGCCCTTGGTGAGCCCGTAGATGCGGTTGTTGAACATGACGACCTTGATGTCGACGTTCTTCCGCATCGAGTGGAGGATGTGGTTCCCGCCGATCGAGAGCGCGTCCCCATCGCCCGTGATGACCCAGACCATGAGATCGGGCCGCGAGGCCTTGAGGCCCGTGGCGAGCGTGGGTGCTCGCCCGTGGATGCTGTGGAACCCGTACGTGTTCATGTAGTACGGGAAGCGCCCGGAGCAGCCGATGCCGGAGATGAACACGATGTTCTCGCGCGCGTAGCCGAAGTCCGGCATGACCTTCTGGGTCTGCGCGAGGATCGAGTAGTCGCCACAGCCGGGACACCAGCGCGGCTCGATGTCCGAGACGAAGT
The DNA here is from genome assembly GCA_037147135.1 of Chloroflexota bacterium. GTDB lineage: Bacteria > Chloroflexota > Limnocylindria > Limnocylindrales > CSP1-4 > CAIYQJ01. The sequence goes on along the minus strand of JBAWVU010000056.1, from coordinate 244 downwards.
CCTTCTTCGTCAGGAGGGCGGGGGCGGCGCCGTCGGGCGCGGCGGCCGCGGGATCGTGGTTCGCCATCGCGTCCGGCCTCACAGGTCGCCGAGCAGCTGCTCGGCCTTCATCTGGATCTCGCTGATCTGGAACGGCTTGCCGCGGACGAGGTTGAACCCGACGGCGTCGACGAGGTACTTCGCGCGGATCACCATGAGGAGCTGTCCGAGGTTGAGCTCGGGGATGACGACCTGCCGGTACGAC
>JBAWVU010000055.1:0-10658 GCA_037147135.1 Chloroflexota bacterium | reverse complement strand
CTCATCGACCGGCTCGCGCGCGACGAGCGCCCGGGGTGAGGCCGGCTGCCGTGAGGCCGACCGCCGTGAGGTCGACTGCCACCAGGCCGACTGCCGTGAGACGGGCCGTGGGTGCCACGCGGTCGGCCTCGCGCGGGTCCCGACCCGTCGCACGGGCTATCCTCGGGCGGGCGGCGGCGCCGTCCGGCATGGAGGAGGGATCGTGAGCGAAGACTCGCGCGTCGCGATCGTCGGGCTCGGATACGTCGGGCTCCCGCTCGCGCTCGCGTTCGCCGAGGCGGGCTGCAGCGTGGTGGGGATCGACGCATCGGATCGACGTGTCGGGGAGCTCGCGGCCGGCCGGTCGCCCATCGACGACATCCCCGATGACAGGCTCGCCGCCGCGCTGGCGTCGGGGCTCGGCATCGTCGGGACGGGCGCCGCCTCGGAGCACCTCCCCGTCGCGGACGCCATCTTCGTCTGCGTCCCGACGCCGATCGACGACGCGAAGGATCCCGACCTCGCGCCCGTCCTTGCCGCGGCCGCCCTCGTCCGCGAGCACCTCCGCCCCGGCCAGCTCGTCGTCCTCCAGAGCACCACGTACCCCGGCACGACGACCGGGCCGTTCCGCGCGGAGCTCGAACGGTCCGGGCTCGTCGCCGGGCGCGACTTCGACCTCGCGTTCGCGCCCGAGCGCGTGAGCCCGGGCGACCCGGCATCCGCGTCGCGCGACGTCCCGCGTCTCGTCGGCGCCGTGGGCCCGCGCGGCACGGCCCGCGCGGCGGCGCTCCTCCGCCGCATCAACGCGACGGTCGTCGAGCTCTCGTCGCCGGACGCCGCGGAGCTCGCCAAGCTCCTCGAGAACGTGTTCCGGAACGTGAACATCGCGCTCGTCAACCAGCTCGCCCTCCTTTGCGAGCGGATGGGCCTCGATGTCTGGGAGGTCATCGACGCGGCCGCGACCAAGCCGTTCGGGTTCATGCCGTTCCGACCCGGGCCGGGCGTTGGCGGCCACTGCATCCCCGTGGACCCGTACTACCTCTCGTGGCGCGCGCGCCAGTTCGACTTCGTCGACCGGTTCGTCGAGACCGCCGGCGATATCAACCTCGCCATGCCCCGGCACGTCGTCGACCTCGTCGCCGATGCGCTCAACGATCGCGGCCGCGCGGTGAAGGGCTCCCGGGTGGGGGTCATCGGCGTGGCCTTCAAGTCGAACGTCCGCGATCCGCGCAACTCCCCGGCGGCGGCCGTCATCTCGGGGCTCGTCGCGCGCGGCGCCGATGTCACCTACCACGACCCGCACGTCCCGACCTTCGACGACGCCGACGGCCGGACCCATCGCTCGCTCCCGCTCGACGACCTGCTCGGCGGCTGCGACGCGATCGTGGTCGTCACGGCGCACGAGGCCGTGGACTGGGACCGGGTCTACCGGGTCGCGGGCCTCGTGGTCGACACCACGAACAGCTCGCGTGGCCGGTCGGTCCGCCCCCGCCAGGTCCTCCGCCTGGGGGCCGGCTGGAGCGATTTCCGGTAGCATGAGCGGACCGCCCGGCCCATGCGGCCGGGCTTTCCGTGCGCACTGAGGACCAAGAGCCATCCCATGACCATGAAGGCGAAGTCCACCACCCGCGTCCGCCGAGAGCATCCCGACCGTGGCGAGCGCCGCAACCTGTACATGACGCTCGGGTTCGGCGGTGCGATCGTCATCGCCGTCCTCATCCTCGTCGCGGCGGTGTTCGCGTCGTGGTACGGCGAGCACATGGCGCCGATGTTCAGCGTCAACGGCGAGTCGATCAGCCGCGACGCGTACCGCAACGCCGAGAAGGTCGGGACCTGGAAGCTCGACTACGAGGAATCGGTCCTGCGGGAGCGCGTCACGCGCGGCGAGCTCGCTGCCGCGGACGCCGACCAGCAGATCACCGCCCTGCAGCAGCAGCGCAGCTCGGTGCCGCAGGACATGCTCACGACGATGCAGGACGGGACGCTCGCCTTCCAGATCGCCAAGGAGAAGGGCGTCCGCACGACCTCGGAGCAGATCGACAAGGCCGTCGCCGCCATCGGCGAGCAGCCCGAGTACCGCCAGTCGTTCCTCATCACCGTCGTCCCCGCCACGTCTGGGGGAACGACGTCCACCCCGGCGGAGATCGCGGCGGCCGAGCAGACGGCGAAGGACCTCCAGGCGAAGCTGGTCGCAGGCGCGAAGTGGGAGGACGTCGTCAAGGAGGCGAACGGCGATGCGACGAACCCCGACGGTGCCATCGGCCTCATCACCAAGGACTCGACCAAGGTCGACCCGCTCGTCCGCGACGCGATCTTCGCTTCAGCCTCCAACTCCATCACCGACGTCGTCTCGGCATCTGACGGCTCCTTCCAGATCGCGCGGGTCACGGACGTCTACCCGGCCGCGACCGACCCGAACGTCGTCGAGAAGGCGAAGGCGGCCGGCGTGGACGAGGGCTCGCTCCGGCTCGTCGCCTCGTACGACGCGGTGAAGGACTCGCTCCGGGGCGCGATCCTCGGCCCGATCCTCTACGAGGCGTCGCCGCAGCGCGACGTGGCTCGGATCGCCCTCAACGTGACCAGCGGGACCGGAGACGCGGTGAAGGTCCGGCACATCCTCATCTCGCCGAACAACGACCCGAACACGGCTGGCGACCTCAAGCTGGACGACCCGGCGTGGACGGCCGCGGCCGACGAGGCGAACAAGCTCTACGCGGACATCAAGGCCGGCACCAAGACGTTCGCGGACGGCGTGTCGCAGAGCGACGACACGGGATCCGCGGCGCAGGGCGGGGAGCTCGGGTGGTTCACCCGCGACCAGATCGTCACTGAGTTCGGGGACGCCATCTTCGCCGACGGGCTGACGGCCGGCCAGGTCCTCGGGCCCGTCAAGACCGCCTACGGCTACCACATCATCGAGTTCGAGGGCCGTCGTCCGCCGACGGACCAGCTCATCGACCAGCTCGCCGCGGAGGCGGCCAAGCCCGGCGCCGACTTCGGTGCGCTCGCGCGCCTGTACTCGGACGCCGCCGACGCCGCGTCGGGCGGCTCCATGGGCTGGGTCGCCCAGTACCAGCTGCCCCGCGACCAGCAGGAGGCGATCTTCGGTGCACCCGTGGGCGGCGTCTCCGCCGTCGTGAAGAACCAGAACGGCTACTACCTCTTCAAGGTGAACTCCGAGGAGACGCGGAAGCCCGAGGGCGACCAGTACAACACCCTCGTCCGCGTCGGGTACGACAACTGGTTCGCGCCGCAGCGCGACGCCGCGACGATCGAGTCGCACGCGACCCCCGAACAGGTGTTGGGCACGGCGACCCCGGCGCCCTGACGCTCGGGACCTCCATGCTCGACGCGCTCCTCGCCGAGGCCCGGGCCCGCTGGGGTCTTGACGCGGCCGCTGGCCTGCAGCTCATCGCTGCCGAGCGGCTCGACGCCATACCGGTGGACGCGTGGCGGCCGCTGCTCGTCGTGCCTGCCTCCGCGCTCCGGTCCGATCCGGCCGCCGTGGTCGAGTCGCTCGCGGGGCGCCACCGCGCCGGTGATCACGGCCCGCTCGCGGTCCTCCGCCGGCTCTACCCCGCGGACCACGCCGTCGGGCGGTTCGGGCGCCCCGACGGGATGACGGTCGGCGCGCTCGACCGTGACGACCTCGCGGCCCCGGTCCACGTCGGGCCGATCGCCCGCGAGGACGCGGTCGCGGGGCCCTGGGCGATGCCGTGGATCGCGGACCGGCTCCGACGGCCGGACGGGTGCCCATGGGACCGCGAGCAGACGCATCGATCGCTGCGGAAGCACCTGCTCGAGGAGGCGTACGAGGTCTACGACGCGCTCGACACGGACCTCGCCTCGCCCGAGCTCGCCGGCGAGCTCGGTGACCTCCTCCTTCAGGTCGTGCTGCACGCGCAGCTCGCGGCGGAGTCGGGCGCCTTCGACCTGGCCGACGTCGAGGCCGCGATCGCGACGAAGATCGTCCGCCGTCACCCCCACGTGTTCGGCGACGCCGAGGCGCGCACCGCCGGCGACGTGAACCGCCAGTGGGAGCGCATCAAGGCGGACGAACGCGCAAGCGCCGCGCGCGTCGCCGCCGAAGTGGCTGCCGCGGCCGGGCGGGACGACCCGGCCGAGGTCGAGGAGTCTGCGGGCGCGCTCGACGGCATCAGCCGGTCGATGCCCGCGCTCGCCGCCAGCCAGGAGATGCAGGACCGGGCCGCGACGCTCGGCTACGACTGGCCCGCGGTCGAGCCCATCGTCGAGAAGCTCCTCGAAGAACTCGAGGAGCTCCGCACGGCCGAGACGGCGGCGGAGCGGACCGACGAGGCAGGCGACGTCCTCATGGTCGCCGTCAACCTCGCCCGGCGGCACGGCGTCGACGCGGAGGGCGCGCTGCGGGCGGCCAACGACAAGTTCCGGCGCCGGTTCCGGCGCGTCGAGCGCGCGGCGGCCGGTCGCGGTGTCGCGCTGCGCGACCTCTCGTTCGAGGAGCTCGACGAGCTCTGGGACGAGGCAAAGGTCGCCGAGGCCGCGGGCGCGGCAGGGGAGGCACGATGACCATCGGGAACGCGCCGGTACGACGAGCGGACGGGCGGCTGCCGGACGAGCTCCGGCCGGTCTCGGTGGAGCTCGGCGTCCAGAAGTGGGCCGAGGGCTCGTGCCTCATCCGGCTCGGCGGGACCCATGTCCTCTGCGCGGCGAGCGTCGAGGACCGCGTGCCGCCGCACCTGCGCGGCAAGGGGACCGGCTGGGTCACCGCCGAGTACAGCATGCTCCCGCGCTCCACGGCCGATCGGACCGCGCGCGAGGCCGCGATCGGGCGGGTCGGAGGGCGGACCCACGAGATCCAGCGGCTCATCGGCCGGTCGCTGCGCGGGATCGTCGACCTCGCGAAGCTCGGCGAGCGGACGGTGACCGTCGACTGCGACGTCCTCCAGGCGGACGGTGGCACGCGCACGGCATCGATCACGGGCGGCTACATCGCGCTCGCGGTCGCGCTCACCCGCTACGGGATGGAGCGCCACCTTCGCGGGCACATCGCCGCGGTGAGCGTCGGGATCGTCGACGGGCGACCGGTCCTCGACCTCGACTACGCGGAGGACTCCCACGCCGACGTGGACTTCAATGTCGTCGGCACGGACGCGGGCACGTTCGTCGAGATCCAGGGGACGGCGGAGGGAAAGCCGTTCGATCGTGCCTCCGTCGATGCGCTGCTCGACCTCGCGGACCTGGGGTTGGCGCGCCTGTTCGAGGCGCAGGCCCGGGCGATCGCCACCGTCGAGCGGTGACGACCCGCCGCCCGGTGAGCGGCCGCCCCGCGACGCATCGGTCACCGGCGAGCGGCCCCCCGGCCCCGGTCGGACGCCCCGCGACGCGGCGCCCGCCGGCGGTGCCCGCTGGCCCCGTCCTCCTCGTGGCGACGCGCTCGGCGCACAAGCTGGGCGAGCTCATCGAGCTGCTCGACCTCCGCCGGACCCGCCTCGTCTCGCTCGACGAGATCGGCCTGCCGGATGAGCCGATCGAGGACCGTACGACATTCGCGGCGAACGCTGCGCTCAAGGCGCGCTTCTACGCCCGCCTGTCCGGGCTCCCGACGCTCGCCGATGACTCCGGCATCGAGGTGGACGCCCTCGGCGGCGGTCCCGGCGTCCGCACGCGGCGCTACGCCGGCGAGGACGCGACGGACGCCCGGAACAACGCGAAGCTCCTCGCCGCCCTGGGGGGGCTGCCTCCCGACCGTCGCGGCGCCCGGTACCGCTGCGTCCTCGCCCTGGCCGAACCGGCGGAGGCCGGGCCGCGGGGCGGCATCCCCGTGCACATCGCACGCGGAACGCTCGAGGGCCGGATCGCCACCGTGCCGCGCGGCGCGGGCGGGTTCGGCTACGACCCGATCTTCGAGCCTGTGGGCGAGCCGCCGGGAGGTCGCACGCTCGGGCTCTGGTCGGCCGCGGCGAAGAACGCCGTCTCCCATCGGGCGCGCGCGGCTCGGCGGATGGCGCGGATCCTCGCCCGTCGCGGGTATTGAGCCTGGGTTCGCGGGCCCCGGGCGCTCCGCCCATCACCTCCGCCGGCGGGCCTACGGGCAGACGGGCGGCGGCTGCTTCGCCTTGCCGGAGGCGGTGGTCGGCGTCGGTGTCGGGGCCGGCCAGCCGACGGGGGCGGTCCCCGGTTGGGTGAAGAGGCCGTCCGCCACCAACCGGATCGCCGCGAGGTCGGGAAGGAGGACCGATCCGTAGCCGTTCATGCCGCTCGCGACGAGCGGCCACGTGATGACGGCCTGGGCAACGTCGTGCTGGTCGATCCCCGACGCATACTCGGCGAGCCGTGGGACGAGCTCCGGCGGGATGTCCGTGCGGACCGTGCTGCCGAGCGCGTCGAGCAGGCGCGGGATGTCGAGGAGCAGCCCCTCGCGCACGACCTGGTCGCGCGCCGCGACGAGGACCTGCTGCTGCCGGCCGGCCCGCGTGAAGTCGTTCTGCCCGATGGAGTACCGGATCCTGGCGAAGGCGAGGGCGGATATGCCGTCGAGGTGATGGCAGCCGGCGTCGATCGAGAACCCGTTGAACCCGTACTCGCGGTAGTGCCCGTCGTTGAGCGCCTCCTTCACGTAGACGCCCACGCCGCCGATCGCGTCGATGACCTTGACGAACCCGGGCAGGTCCACCGATGCGTAGTAGCGGATCTTGATCCCGAGCAGCTCGCCGAGTGCGTCCTTGAGGACGCGGATCGGCGAACGGTCGCCGAAGGCTCCGGGATTGCGCTGCGCGAAGCCGATGAGCGAGTTGAGCTTGGGCCCGAAGACGTGCCCGTCGCCGAGCGGGACGTTCACGGTGTCGCGCGGCACCGAGATCATGCTCACCGTCCTCCCGACCGGGTCGAGCGAGACGACCATCATCGTGTCGGTCAGCGTCTGGGCGCGCCCGGGGCCGGAATCGAACCCGAGGAGGAGGATGTTCACGCGGGCGTCGAGCGGGGTCGGCGTCGGGGAGGTGGATGGCGACGGCGACGGCGCAGGGGTCGCGCTGGCGATGGGGGATCGTGAGCCGGTCGGCTCCGGGGACGGCAGCGCAGGCGCGTCGACGATCGCGTTCGCATCGGCGGCGAGGGTGGCGCCGGGCGTGCCCGCCGGCAGGTCGAACGGGTCACCGTCCTCCGCGGTGAAGATCCGCGCGACGGCCGTGGATGCGGATGCACCGTACCAGCCCGCCAGGGCATGCGGGACCGAGACGAAGGCGAGGATCGCGACAAGGGCGAGGACGCCGAGTGCACCCGCGGTCCCCCGGTCGCGTCCGGTGCTCCCGGTCGTCCGCTCCGCGCGCTGTCGACGCCCCCCGTGCCACGCGTCGACGACGGCGAGGATCCGCCACGCCAGGAGCGCGATGTTCGCGACGAGGAGCACCGTGATCGTCGAGGGGAGGACGAGCGAGCCGGCGAGCTCGGGGAGCGGCGTAGTGCCGACGATGAGCCCGAGGCCGACCGCGATGAGCACGACCGGCGCGAAGAGGAGCGCCGCCGCCGCGAGCCGGCCCTCGTATGCCTGGCCGAGGCCCGGGACGAGCGCAGAGAGCGCCGCCGCGAGGAGCCGGCGGCCCTCGCTCGCGGGCGCCCAGCCGCCCGGCGGCGTGTCGGGCGCCGTCGAGCGGGCGTCGGGATCGGGCGGCATGGATGGGGAGGTCACGGCTCGCAGCGGAGTCTACCTGCCCGGGACGTTGCACCCCCGCGGCGGGTTCCTCGCGTCGATATCGGCCTCGCGATAGGGTAGTCGGGAGAGCGTGCCCCGGGAGCCTTCGACGACGGGCGGCACGTGACGGAGGGGATCGGTGGACGTGCTGACACTCGGCCGCGGGGACGTGGAGAGGCTCCTCGACCGGGACGCCCTGGTCGACGCGCTCGCAGATGCGTTCGCGGCGCTGTCTGACGGCCGCGTGGATGCGCCACCGCGGAGCCAGGTGACCGCGCCGGCGGGTCTCCTCCTCGCGATGCCCGCGCACCGCCCCGGCGGCCCGATCGCCGTGAAGCTCGTGAGCGTCTTCGAGGGCAACGCCGAGCACGGGCTCCCGTCGCACCTCGCGATCGTCGCGCTCTTCGACGAGCGGACGGGAGCCCCGATCGCGCTGCTCGACGGGACCTCGATCACCGCCGCGCGGACCGCCGGGGCAGCGGCGCTCTCCGTCCGCCTCGTCGCGCGCCCGGACAGCCGCGTCCTCGCGATCATCGGCGCCGGCGTGGAGGCCCGCGCCCACCTCGCCGCCCTTCCCCGCGTCCTCGCGATCGAGGAGATCCGGATCGCATCGCTGTACCCCGACGAGGCGGTCGCGCTCGCGGCCGACGATCCGCGGGCACGGGCCGTCGAGTCGATCGAGGAGGCGGTGCGCGGCGCGGACATCGTCGCGCTCTGCACGAGCAGCCCGTCGCCCGTCATCGAGGCCTCGTGGATCGGGCGCGGCACCCACGTCACGTCGGTCGGATACCGACCGCCGGCCGGCGAGCTGCCGCCCGCGCTCGCCACGTCCGCCCACCTGTTCGTGGAGACGCGGCGCGCATTCGAGCCGCCGCCGGTGGGGTGCGGGGAGCTCGCCGGGCTTGACCCGGCGGCGGGGACGGAGCTCGGCGAGGTGGTCCTCGGCCGGCGATCGGGCCGCCGTGACGCGACGGAGATCACCGCCTACAAGGCGATGGGGAACGCGGTGGAGGACCTCGCGGCTGCGGCACTCGTCTACCAGCGCGCTCTCGCGGATGGCGCGGGCCTGACCATCCAGCTCTGACCCGCGCAGCGAGCGCAGTGGGCGGGCCCGTAGGATAGCGTGGTGAAGGGCAGCGGCTGGAGGGAGACCCCGGGCGAAGGCGGACACCCGGTGGGCCGCCTGGAGGCCTTCAGCGACGGCGTCTTCTCGATCGCCATCACCCTGCTCGTCCTCGAGATCGTCCTCCCTCTCCACTCCGAGCGCGACCTCATCGGGGCGCTGCTCGCCCAGTGGCCGTCGTACCTCGCCTACGTCGTGAGCTTCTTCACGATCGGCTGGGTCTGGATCGCACACGGTGCGATCACGAGCCACATCGTGCGCGTGGACGGCATCTTCATGCGGCTCAACCTCATGCTCCTCATGGCCGTCGCGTTCCTCCCGTTCCCGACCAGGCTCATGGCGGACTACCTGGGGCAGGCGTCTCCGGAGCGGGTCGCAGTCGCCGTCTACGGCGTCGTCCTGTTCGTCATCGCGCTTCTCATGGACGGCCTGTGGCGGTATGCGATTCGCTCCTCCGAGCTGCTGAAGGACGAGCTGACGGAAGACGACCTGGCCATCGTGACGAAGAAGGTCACGCTGAGCCTGGGGCTCTTCGGCGGGTCGATCCTCATCGGCGTCTTCCTGCCCACGGTCGGAGTCCTCTGCTATCTCGCGGTGTCCACCTTCCTCGTCGTCCCCTTTCGGACGATCTGGCACGCGATCATCCGCAGGCGCTGAGACCCCTCCCCGCCCTTGCCCCGCCCGACGGTCGATCGCGGGCCGCCCTATGGCGCCTGCGTGCCGAGCGGTCGGTGGGCGAGCACCCGCGCGAGCCTCTCGGGCGCGGCCTGGTCCGGCTGATGCTCCCGACGGGTCAGGGGTGGCCGTCTACGGACAGGCGAGGGTCGCCATCTGGTCGGGCAGGATGCCCTCGATCGCGAGGGGGTTCATGAACTCGTCGCGGGCCGTCGGGTCCGCCTCGGACTCCTTCATGCGCGGGAAGATCGGCTCGAGGCACTCCGGCCGCGCATAGAGGACCGCCAGCCGGTCGACGACGCGGTAGTCGCAGAGCGGTGGCGGCTCGGCGCTCAGGCTGACCGATGAGTACCCGAGGTCATCCGATGCGACCCCGGCTTCTGTCTTCACCCACCCGCGGTCCCACGCGTTGTTGACGCGGCCCACATCATCCACTGGGAGGATCGGCTTCCAGTCGGGCGCTCCCTCCCTGGTTGCGTACGTGCTGTAGTGGCGGAAGACGGCGATCGGCTCCGACCCAAGGTTGCGGACGCCGGTGTCCCAGCCCGCGGCCACGTCCCCTGAGCCGCCGACCCCGCCCGCCGATGACGTGGCCAGCTCGACCGTCCAGGCGAGGTCCCTGAGCTCCACCTGGAACCCCGTGGTCGGTACCTTGCAGCTCGCCGGCACGATGCCGGCGTCTCCGCCGCCCGCCGCGCCGCCGCCGTCACCGGACCCGGGCTGCGAGGCGTGGACGGACGGCTGCGCGGCGTCGCCCTGCGCTGCGTCGCCCTGTTCGACGGACGCGGCCGGACCGCCCGCGCCTGTCGTGGACCCGCCGCCCGGATCGCTGCCGCCAGAGCGGGACGCCAACACGGCAAGGAGCAGGATGACGCCGAAGAGGCCCATGAATCCCGATGCCACCAGCAGGCGGCCCAGGCGTCGCGTGCTGCCGATCGGACCGATACCAGGCAGGGGAGGCGTGGGCTGGCTCAGCTCGACGAGGCCGACGTAGGCCGCGATGTCGTCCGGCGTCGGCGGTCTCGACGACGACGGCGTGGTGCCTGTCGTGTGCGTCGCCTGGCGTCCCAGCCTGCCCGCCCCGGGAGGTGTCGCCGTGTCCGGCGGCAACCGGCCTGGACGCCGCACACTACTCGGCCGCGCCCCGGCGGGCCGCGGATCTGATCGACGGATACGACGACGAAGCGCTGGCCGCAGCGGTGCGCCAGG
>JBAWVU010000054.1:0-10713 GCA_037147135.1 Chloroflexota bacterium | reverse complement strand
TCCTCGTCCCCCTCGACCGCGGCTTCGCCGATCCCGTCGGCCGGCGCGACGCACACCCCGGGGACCTCGCCGCCCTCGCCGCCCTCCTCCAGCGCGACGGGCGGCCTGCGGAGGCCATCGACTGCCTCGACGCGGGGCTGGCGACGATCCGCTCGGGGTGGGTCGGCCACGGGTCCGCCGCGGGGCCCGTCGTCGCGGGGGGCATGGCGGATCTCCCGTGGCTCCTCGCATCGCGAGCACGCATCCTGCGCAGGCTCGGCCGCCACGACGAGGCGGCGGTCGCGTGGGAGGAGGCGGCGGTCGCGGCCGGCGGCGGGGGCGCGACGGCCTGGGCCGAGGTCGCGAAGGTCCGCGAGCACGCGCTCCGCGACCTTGCGGGAGCCCTCCTCGCCGCGGATCGCGCGGCGGCCCTCCTCGCTCGCCGGCGGGCCGCGGGCGGCCCGGATCCGGTCGCCGAGACGTCGATAGCCAGGCGCCGTGCACGCCTCCTTCGACGCCTGGCGCGAGCCTCCGCGCCGAGGACCGGGGGCACGGGTGCGGCAGGTGGCGCGTCCCGGCGCGCGCTCGGTGCCGAGCGGCCCGCCGCCACGTGACGGACGGCCGCTTGCGGACGCGCGGCCCCGGCTAGGATGGACGGGGCCGCCACCGCGGCCTGCTGGGTCGTCGCCCCGCGACCCTGTCACGAAGCCCGCCGTGTCTGCGGCCCGCGCTCACGGCGTACGCACCCGAACACGCTCCCGCAGCGGATCGGGCGCGCATGAGACCAGGAGGTCCCGGTGAAGCTCGCCCTCCTCGGCGCCGGTCGCATCGGCCGGCTCCATGCCCGCATCCTCGCCGAGCTCGTCGGCGGCGAGAACGTCCTCGTGGCCGACGTGGATGCCGCGGCAGCGGCGGAGGTCGCCGCCGCCAACGGTGCGATCGCGACGACGGTCGATGACGCCCTCGCCCGCGCCGACGCCGTCGTCATCACCGCGGCGACGGACGCGCATGCCGACCTCATCCGGGCCGCGATCGCTGCCGGCAAGCCCACGTTCTGCGAGAAGCCGCTCGCGAAGAGCCTCGAGGAGAGCCGCGAGCTCGTCCGGATCGTCGAGTCGTCGGGCGTCCCGGTCCAGCTCGGGTTCCAGCGACGCTTCGACCCCGCCTACCGCGAGGCGCGCCGGCTCATCGAGTCGGGCGAGATCGGGACGGTCTACTGCATCCGCCTCGCGGGCCACGATCCCGCGCCGCCGCACGAGGCCTACATCCCGGCGTCGGGCGGGCTCTTCCGTGACTTCTCGATCCACGACTGGGACGTCATCCGCTGGCTCACCGACAGCGAAGTCTTCGAGGTCTACGCGGTCGGCGCGGTGCGCGGCTTCGAGGTCTTCGCGAAGTACGGCGACGTCGACACGGCGGTCGCGACGCTCACGATGGAGAACGGCGTCCTCGCTGCGCTCACCGTCGCGCGCCACAACCCGCTCGGCTACGACATCCGGACCGAGGTCTTCGGATCCAAGGACAGCGTCGTCGTCGGGCTCGGTCCGCGCACGCCGATCCGCTCGCTCGAGTCCGACTGGGTGCCCCCGACCGGCGACGCGTGGAACTTCTTCATCGACCGCTTCACGAGTGCCTACGAGGCGGAGCTCGCCTTCTTCCTTCGCGTCGCGACGGGCGAGGTCCCCAGCCCGTGCACCGCGCGCGACGGCCTCCAGGCCTTCATCGTCGCCGAGGCGGCGACGCGCTCGCTGCAGGACCATCGACCCGTCACCATCGCCGAGTTCGGCGGCTGAGCGCGGTCCGCTCGCGCCCGCCGGCATCGGCGCATCCGGGAGGCCATCTTCCGATGGACGCGTCGCGTACACTCGGGGCGTCGTGACCCGAACGCGACCAGGCGGTCACCCGACCGCGACCGTCGCGACCCTGGCCGGGAGGCCGGGCCCGACGCACCGGGCGGAGGAACGAAAGGAGGGTCGGTCGGACCGACGATGGGGAGATCAGGGACACTCCAGGCCCCCGGGACAGGGGGCACGATCGGACCCATGGGGAGTGCCGGGAAGGCCGGGCCGGTCGTCGCGCGAGACATCTGAGGAGGGGAACTCGTGAAGGTCACCAAGCTCCTGGTAGGCATCGCGTCCGCAGCGCTGCTCGTCGCAGCGTGCTCGTCGAGCAGCACCCCCGCCCCGTCTGCGGGTGGCGGCTCGACCGACCGCGCGGGGATCAACATCGAGGTCGTCTCCCACGGCCAGGCGTCCGACCCGTTCTGGTCGGTCGTGAAGAACGGCGTCGACGCCGCGGCCAAGGATCTGGGAGTCAAGGTCAACTACTCCGCGCCGGACACCTTCGACATGGTGAAGATGGCGCAGCTCATCGATGCTGCCTGCGCGAAGAAGCCGTCCGGACTCATCATCTCGCTCCCGGACGCCGCAGCGCTCGGGCCGAGCGTGACGAAGTGCATCGCCGCCGGGATCCCGGTCTGGTCGATGAACTCCGGCTCGGACACCTACAAGGACCTCGGCATCCTCGCCCACGTCGGGCAGACCGAGTACGAGGCGGGCCTCGGCGGCGGCGAGCTCATGGCCAAGGCCGGCGGCACGAAGGCCATCTGCGTGAACCAGGAGGTCGGCAACGCCGCCCTCGACCTGCGCTGCAAGGGCTTCACCGACGGCTTCACGGCCAGCGGCGGTGGGTCGGTCGAGGTCGTCCAGGTCAACCTGAGCGATGCGACGGGCGCACAGCAGACCGTCCAGGCCAAGCTCCAGAGCGATCCCACGATCGACACGATCCTCACCCTCGGCCCGACCGGCGCCGCGCCGACGATCGAGGCGCTCAAGGCGCTCGGGCAGACCGGCAAGATCAAGCTCGCGACCTTCGACCTGAGCCCTGTCGTGCTGAGCGGGATCCTCGACGGCAGCATCGAGTTCGCGATCGACCAGCAGCAGTTCATCCAGGGCTACCTGCCGGTCGTCTTCGCGACGCTCTATGACCTCTACGGGACGACCCCGGTGGGCGTCGTCATGACGGGCCCCGGCATCGTCACCAAGGCCAACGCGCAGCAGGTCATCGACCTGAGCAAGCAGGGCATCCGGTAGCTGGAGCCCCACCCACGCGTTCCTGAAGCTGGGGGGCCGACGGTCCGCCGCCGGCCCCCCAGCGATCCGTCGTCTCGGGAGGGAAGATGACGACGCCAGCCACGAGTCCCGCTACGAGTCCCGCCGCCGGCCGTCTCAGGGGGATCGGCATCTGGCGGAGGTTCCTCAACCGCCCGGAGTTCGGCTCGATCATCGGGGCGATCGTCGTCTGGACCTTCTTCGCGATCATCGCGGGGGGCAAGGGCTTCACGAGCGCACGCGGCATCGCGGGCTACCTCGAGATCGCGTCGCAGATCGGCATCCTCGGGGTCACCGTCTCGCTGCTCATGATCGCCGGCGAGTTCGACCTGTCGATCGGCTCGATGGTCGGCGCCGCGGGGCTGGTCCTCGCCTATGCGATCGTCTACGCGGGATGGCCCGTCTGGCTCGCGGTGATCGCCGCCTTCGCGCTGGCCCTCGCGGTCGGTGCGTTCAACGGCTACCTCGTGCACCGCACGGGGCTGCCCTCGTTCCTCGTGACCCTCGCGACGCTGTTCATCCTGCGCGGCGCGGCGCTCGGCCTCACGCGCATGGCCACGAACCTCACGATCGTCAGCGGCGTGCGCGACAAGACCGCGGGTGACCCGATCGCCGGCCTCTTCACGGCCACTCTCTTCACAGTGGACGGCGGCGACTTCAAGATCTCGATCCTCTGGTGGATCGGTCTCGCGGTGCTCGCCACGTGGGTCCTGCTCCGGACGCGCTTCGGCAACTGGATCTTCGGCGTCGGCGGCTCGGCATCGGCCGCTCGCAACATCGGGGTCCCGGTCGCCCGGGTGAAGATCATCCTCTTCATGTGCACGGCGGCGTCCGCGGCGCTCCTCGCGATGATCCAGGTCTTCTCCGCCGGCAGCGCGGACGTGCTCCGCGGCCAGTACAAGGAGTTCGACGCGATCATCACCGCCGTCATCGGTGGCACACTCCTGACCGGCGGCTTCGGGTCGGCGCTCGGCTCGATGTTCGGCGCGTTCACGCTCGGCACGACACAGCTCGGGATCGTCTTCGCCGGCATCAACACGGACTGGTACCAGGCGGTCCTGGGCATCATGCTGCTCGTGGCCGTCCTCGTGAACAACTGGACCCGCCGCCGCGCGTCGGAGGCTCGACGATGACCGCGAACCCGAACCCGAACCTGGCCCTCGGCAGCACGCCCGCGCTCGGGGCCGGCGTCCCGGTCCTCGAGGCCCGCGGCGTCTCCAAGTACTTCGGTACCGTCGTCGCGCTCAAGGACGTCTCGCTCTCCGTGAGGCCCGGCGAGGTCAACTGCCTCCTCGGCGACAACGGCGCCGGCAAGTCGACGCTCATCAAGATCCTCTCGGGCGTCTATCGGCCCGACGAGGGCTCGCTCTACATGGGCGGCCAGGCGGTGTCGCTCAAGTCTCCGCGGGACGGTCTCGATCGAGGCATCTCGACCGTCTACCAGGATCTCGCGATCCTCCCGCTCATGAGCATCACCCGCAACTTCTTCCTTGGGTCGGAGCCGACGAAGGGCGTCGGCCCGTTCCGCCGGTTCGACCTCGAGGGCGCGGCGAGGATCGCGAAGGAGCAGATGCGCGAGATCGGCATCGAGGTCCGCGATACGGGCCAGCTCGTGGGGACGCTCTCGGGCGGCGAGCGCCAGACGCTCGCGATCGCGCGTGCCGAGTACTTCGGCGCGAAGGTCCTCATCCTCGACGAGCCGACGTCGGCGCTCGGCGTCAAGGAGGCGGCGATCGTCCTCCGCCACGTGCTGCGTGCCCGGAGCAGGGGCCTCGGCGTCATCTTCATCACCCACAACGTGCAGCACGCCCTCCCGGTCGGCGATGTCTTCACGATCCTCGCGCAGGGCAGGCTCGAGGGGACGTTCCGGAAGGGCGAGGTGTCGACGGAATCGCTCCTCAAGCTCATGGGCGGCGGGAGCGAGCTCGACGACCTCGCGCGAGAGCTCGAGGAGCTCGCCGCACAGGACGCTCGAGCGAGCGTGACCGGAGAGGTGGCGCTGCCGCCGATCCTCGACGAGACCCCGACCGGGACCGACGGCTTCCCGACCATCTGACGCACGGCCGGCGTCGCGTCAGCGGCGGTCCGCGTACGAGCCGACGGTCTCCGCGCGGGCCGGGCCGAAGATCCGGCGGACGCGCTCGCGGATGAGTCGCGTGATGACCTGCGCACGATCGGGGACCCCGGCGAGGCCCCACCCTTCCACGACGAGCGACCCGGCGGCGGCGGCGACACGGAGATCGAGGAGCGTCCGCTGCCGGCCGCCGATGTTCGGGTGGGCGGCGGTCGCGAGGAGCGCGGAGAGGAATGTGTCCCCCGCCCCGGTGGGGTCGACCTCGCGGTCGGTGCCCGTGGCGCGCCAGCGAAGCGTCTGGATCGGCCCGCTCGCGCCAAGGGTGAGGAGGAGCCCGCCCTCGGGGCCCTGCGTGACCGCGAGGACCGCCCCCGGCCGAAGGAGCTCCCACAGGTCATGCAGCGGCGTCTCCGGGGCGACATCGTGGTGGCTGATGCCCACGAGGTCGGCCCGCCTCAGGAGCGCCGAGGCGACGGGCGCCTTCCTCGTCACGCGCTCCCCGCGGTCGAGATTGCGGAGCAGCCCCTGCCACGCGACCCCGATGAAGGTGCCGTCGGGGATCGGCGCGACCCACTCGTCGTGGACCTCGTCGGCGACCGGGGCTACCATCCCCGTCCGCGCCGCGAGCCACGATTCCGGGAGGGCGGGGACCGGGAGGGGGATGCCTCGCTGCACGCACGTCTGGACCCGGCCCGCGGGCGTCTCGACGTTGTGGTAGATGGGCCCCTCGTCGAGGTGGACGAGCAGGAGGTCGACCCCGGCCTGGCGGAGCATGGTGAGCTCGTCCGCGTCGCGGGCGGTGTCGTCGACCCCGACGACGGCGGCCGTGCGCAGGCCGAGTCGCGCCGTCGTGAGGGCGCTGTACGTGACGCCCCCGCCGAGGCGCCAGCCGCGCGGGTCGTCCGGGGCGACGTCACGGCACGCGGACCCGACGTGAAGCACCTCGGGGGGTATCGCGGTCACCATGGCGAGCCCTCCCCGCCGGCCTGCCGGACGTCGATCCTATACTGCTGCTCGGGCATCGGACGACTCCCTGCTGCCATCCCGGAGGGACCGTGTACTACTACGAGCTCCATGAGGGCGACGACGACCTCATGTCGGACGTCATCCTCGCATGCGAGACCGAGGTGTCGCCTGACGATTTCTTCGAGCTCGTCCAGGAGGTCCGGCGCGAGGTCCAGGACGCCTTCGACGAGGACTCGCTCATCGAGGCGATCGCCGTCGAGCTCGAACGCAGCCACGGGTACACGTTCGTCTCCGACGAGCGCCTCGCCGCGTCCGTCCTGGTCTCCCGAAAGGACGACGACAACCTCCTCATCGAGATGGACGCGGACGACGACGACGGCGCGTACGAGGACGCCGACGAGCTCGGCCAGGACGACGGCGTCCTCCCCGGCTATCGATCCCTCATCGTCGACGTCGACCGGAGCGCGCGCCCGGACTGACCCGGCCGGAGCGACCCGCCGGCGCTGCCTCAGCGACTGAAGAGGATCTCGAGGACATCCCCGTCGCGGACGCGGTACGACCTCCCCTCCGACCGCAGGCGACCGTGCTTGCGCGCCTCGGCCGTGGACCGGAGCGCCACGAGGTCCTCGTAGGGGACAGTCTCCGCGCGGATGAAGCCCTTCGCGAGGTCGGTGTGGATCGCGCCGGCGGCGTCCACCGCGGTCGACCCGTCCGGGATCGGCCACGCGCGCACCTCGTCCGGCCCGGCGGTGAGGAAGCTGATCAGGCCGAGGAGCCGGTACGAGAGCGCGATCACGCGGTCGAGGCTCGACCCCACGATCCCGAGGTCCTCCATGAAGACCGCCGCCTCCTCCGGCGGCAGGTCCCCGAGCTCCATCTCGATCTTCGCGGACAGGGTGTCGACGAGGGTGTGGCGGTGCGCGTACCGGTCGCGGATCGGCGCGGCGATCGCCTCGGCCCGCGGGATGTCTCCCTCGCCGATGTTGAGCAGCACGAGGACCGGCTTCTGGGTGAGGAAGCGGAACCCGCGGATCGCCTTCTCCTCGTCGCTCGCGAGCTCCTCGTCGCGGATCGGCCGACCGGCCAGGAGCCCGTCGTGGAGCCGCCTCACGACGACCTCCTCCCGCTCGTTCGCTTCGCGCTCCGCAAGCGTGCCGTGGTGCCCGGACGTCTTCAGCCGCTCGAGCCGGCGCTCCGCGAGGGCGAGGTCCGCGAGCATGAGCTCGAGGTCGAGCCGCTCGAGGTCGCGCCACGGGTCGACGCTCCCATCGAAGTGCGGCACGGCCGGGTCCTCAAAGGCGCGCACGACGTGGAGGAGCGCGTCGGCTTCGCGCAGCCGTGCGAGGTGCTCGGCCGGGAGCTCCTCGGTGCCCACCCTGCCCTCCGACGAGGCCGGGGGCGCGGGGAGGTCGATGTACGTGACGTCCGCGTGGACGCCGAAGCGGGATACTGACGGTCGGCGAGGTCGTGGAACGGCGACGTGCCCCGGAGGGGCTCCTCGACCGTCCGGTCATGCCGCGGCACTCGGCGCCACGCCCAGCACCCGGCGGATCCATCGCGCCGGGTCCTCGATCTCGCCGTCGCGCGGCATGCTCTCGGGGCCCTCCCAGAGCCGCCGGACCCCCTCCTGTCCGGCGACGGCCACGATGGCCGCGACGAACGCCTCGCCCCGGCGGTACTGCTCCATCTTCATCTCGAGCCCGGTGATCCGCAGGATCGCGCGCTCCAGGCCGCTCTTCCGGGCGCGCCGCTGGTGGAACCTGCTCGAGATCGTCGCGTGCCCCGGGACGATCGACCGGCCGACCTCGTCCATCACGTGGTCGCTGAACCCCTCGAGCAGGCTCATGACGGCCTGGGTCTCCCGGAACGCGAGACGCGACCCCTCCGGCATCATCCGCTCCATCCAGCTGCCGCCTCCTCCGCGGAGCGACTCGGCGAGGCCACGCACGGCGTCCCGACCGACCCCCGACGCGTTCCGGGAGAACGCGGAGAGCTGCGACTCGAGGCGGCTCGCGAGGTACGGTCGGAGCCACGGGTGCGCCTCGAACTCGAACGCGTGGGTCGCCTCGTGGAGCGCGATCCATGTCCGGAACGGGCCGAGCGGGACGTCGAGCGTCTTCGCGGTCTGGCGGATGTTCTCCTCGACGAAGAGGAGCCGGCCGGGCGCATCCTCCTCCGCGGCGAGGAGGGCGATGTCGTACTGGCCGAGGACCCGCTGGCCCATGAACGCCAGCATGTACGCGACCTGCCGCGTCGTGAGCCAGCGGTTGGCGGCGGCGATCGTCGCCCGCGCTCCTCCGACGCCGGCGGGGAGCAGCTGGCCGAGCAGGTCGCCCTCCAGACGACCGAGCAGCTGCTCGAAAGCCCGCGTGTTGGCGCGCACCCAGCCGGTGCGATCGACCGCGCCCGCGCGCTCGACGATCCCGGGCAGCGCGACCCCGAGGTGGGCTTCGAGGGCGGGCGCCACAACGCGCATCGCCGCCACGTACTCCGCGTCCGCCGCGGCGATCTCGTCCGCGGTGAGCGCGCCCGGCGCCCGGTGGAGTCGGCCGGCCGCGATCGAGTCCACCGCGCCCCAGTCGACGAGGCCACGGCGCGCGGACCGCTCCGCGCGCCGGCCCGCGGCGGACAGTGCGAGGGCGATGGCCGCCGACCCCAGGAGGATCCCGGCCCGGGCGAGCCGGTCGTGTCCCCGCGCGGGCGGGCTCACGCCTCGGCCCTCACCGTGACGCCCGTCACGTTGGGGAACGCATCGCCGAACAGGCGGGCGGCGAGCACGGTGAACGCGCCGATGTCGCCGGTCGTGAGCTGGACGTGGGTCGCGGGCGCCGCCCGGCCGGCCGGTGCCTCGTGCCCGGCCCGCCCGGGGTCCGCGGCGGTCCCGCGCGTCGTCCCCGGCGCCTCGAGACCGTTGACGGTGAGGAGCTGCGCGAGCGCCGACGCGGTCGCCGTCGCCGAGTCGACGATCGCGACCGACTCCCCCACCGCCGCCTGGATGACCGGCCGCAGGAGCGGATAGTGCGTGCACCCGAGCAGGAGCGTGTCGATGCGGCTCTCCGGCGGAAGCGGATGGATGAACTCCCCGCCGGCGGACCGCCTGCCGACGAGCGGCGCGACCGCGTCGGCGACGGCGGCTTCGACCTCGGGCCCGCTAAGCAACCCCGCCTCGACGAGCGGGACGAGCGCGGGCGTCGCGTGCTCGTACGCCTCGACGGCGGGGTTCTCCTCCTTGATCGCGTCGAAGTACGCGCGGGACCGGACGGTCGCCGGCGTCGCGATGACCCCGACTCGCCGGTTCCGGGTCGCGAGCACCGCGGCGACCGCGCCCGGCCGGACCACCCCGAGGATCGGCAGGTCGTACCGGCGTCGGAGGTCGGCGAGCGCGACGGACGACGACGTGTTGCACGCGACGACGAGCGCCTTCACGCCGCGGGCGGCGAGCACGTCGAGCGACTCGGCGGAGAAGCGGCGCACCTCGTCGTCGGTCCGCGGACCATACGGAGCCCGCGCGTTATCGCCGAGGTAGATCGTCGACTCGTGCGGCAGCCGGCGGAGGATCTCGCGGAGCACGGTGAGCCCGCCGACGCCGGAGTCGAAGACGCCGATCGGCCGGGGGTCGGCCATCGTCAGCGCCGCCCGGAGAGGGCCGGCGCGCGCTCGGCGGCGAGGAGCGCGACCGCCACGCCGATGATGTCCCGGCTCACCTGGGCTTCGGGGTGCGCGAGCACGACGGGGACACCCTCGTTGTTGCACTGGACGACGAGCCTCCCGTCGGAGACCACGCCGAAGTCCGGCTGGCGGCCGATGGCGGCCTCGAGTTCCGCCGGCGGGAGGCCGCCGGCGGAATCGGCGCGGTTGACGAGGTAGCGCACCTTCGTCGAGGGGTACCCGATCGCGCGGAAGGCATCGGCGATCAGCGCCGTGTTGCGGAGCGTCGTCGAGTCGTACGTGACGACGGAGACGATCGTGTCGGACGCGTCGAGGAACGCGAGCGAGACGTCGCTGATCCCCGTGGGGAGGTCGACGACGACGACCCGGTACGCCTGGCGCAGCATCGACATCGCCTTGTCGACGTCGCGCACCATGACCATCTCCGCCATCTCGACGCGCGGGGGTGCAAGGAGGAGGTCGATCCCGGATGGGTCGCGCCAGAGGACGTCCTCGAGGTCGCTCGCGCCGATCTTGTCCGTCGGGAGGTCGAGGATCGACGGCGCGTCCAACGGGACCTTGAGGAGCGACCGCAGGTCGCCGAACTGCAGGCAACCGTCGACGAGCACCGTCCGCGGCCCCGATTGCGCGATGGCGACGGCGAGGTTGAAGGCGATCGTCGTCTTCCCGACACCGCCCTTGGGGGCGTAGATGGAGATGACGCGAGTGACGAGCTCCCCGCTCACGTCGGCGCGGACCTGGAAGGCCTGCTGGATCGTGCCGATGAGCTCGAAGCCGCTGAACGGCATCGAGAGGACCTGGTGTATCCCCCGTTCCGGCGCCGCCTGGACCGGCTTCTGCGGGACGGTGAGCGCGACCACCGGGATCCCGAGGGGCGAGCCGTGGAGCTGCTCGATGAGGGTCGGCCCCTTGACC
>JBAWVU010000053.1:0-10857 GCA_037147135.1 Chloroflexota bacterium | reverse complement strand
AGATGAGGTTCCCCACCGGGTTAACCGGGTAAGACCGCAGGGAGACTACCTGCTTGATAGGCGGCATGTGGAAGTCCGGTGACGGATGAAGCTGAGCCGTACTAATGGTCGAGGGCTTGACCTCTACGACCTCTGACCTCGTGGTCGGATGCCGTCCGGAGGATCACCGGCGCCGCGAGGCGTCGCGTTCATACGAGATCGATGTTCCGACGACCCACCCCTTGGGGCCGGGTCGGTGCCGATGTGTCCACACGAAGAGATCCTGGTGACTCTAGCGGAGAGGCCACACCCGTTCCCATCCCGAACACGGCAGTTAAGCTCTCCAGCGCCGAAAATACTGAGAGGGCAGCCTTTCGGGAAGATAGGTCGTCGCCAGGGTCTCTTCCGCTTTCCGGGGCACGAGCGCGGGCCCGATGAGCCGGCGGTCATCGAGCCGACGGCCGGTCGGGTCCCGGCAGATCGTCGGCGTCCCACCCTTAGCGCGATGCCGGGTATCCTGACGGCGTGAACGATCCGCGACCTTCCTGGCCGAAGGACCCCGTTCATCCCGAGGTCGCCGCCGACCCGCCGATCGCCGTTCCGGGCGCCGGCGAGGCGGAGGCCACACTCGATAGTGGCTCAGGCCCGCCCCCGGGGAGCGCGACCGTCGAGCCCGCCGTTGACTACGTGACGGATCCATGTCGCTACCTGGTCTCCGCGGGCGGGGCGTGGCGCACGCCCGGGCCCTCGAATGACCACCGGTGCGCGGCGCTCGACCCCGTGTCCCAGATCGCGCCGGACAAGCAGCGTCGGCTCTGCCTCACGCCCGCCCATCCGACGTGCCCCACGTACACAGCCGCCCGGGAGGCCCGGGAGAGGACGCCGGGGCTGGCCGCCGGGTGGGTGCCTGTCCGCCCTATCGTGAGGACCGCGCCCGTCGTCCTCGAGGCTCCGTCGCGCCGTCCGACGCTCGGCCTGACGATCGGAACGGAGCGACTCGCGCAGGCGGCGCTCGCGGTGATGGCCGTCGTGGTGGTGGCGCTCGTGGGCGCGCGCCTCCTCGGTGGAACCGATGAGCCGGTTCCAACGGGCCCGGCAGGTGGACTCACGGTCGCGACGACCGCGCCGACGGCCGCCCACGCGACGACGTCGCCGAAGCCCACGACCACCGGTGTGCCCTCGGTGGCCCCCGAGACCGCCGCCCCGTCCGGTGCGTCCCCTTCGGGCGAGCCGTCCGCCTCGCCCGCCCCGACGAAGTCACCGACCCGCACGTACACGGTGAAGCGCGGCGACACCTTGTCGGGGATCGCGGCGAAGTTCGGGACGACGGTGGCCGCGATCCTCAAGCTCAACCCCAAGATCACGGACGGGCGGACGATCTACTCCGGCCAGAAGCTCAAGATCCCGTAGGGAGCGCGGCCGCCCGATGGCCGTCGGGGGCGCCGCGAGTCGGCCACCGACGTCCACTGCGCGGCGGGGCCGGCCTCATCGGAGGCCGCGCGCACGCCGACCGTGCACAGGGCGTGTGCTAGACTTCCTCGGCCCTGCCGGATGTGTTCCGGCGCCTGCCGCCGCGCCCTGCGGTGGCATCTCCCCTGTCGGTCGATGCGCTTGCCGCGCGCCCGGCCGGGGAACGGCGCCGACAGGCCATCCGCGCGAAGGGCGGCCGGACAGACGTAGGAGACCACGAGAGTTGACCGATGAGCAGATGGGCGGGACGACGCCCGAGGCGGAGGCGATCGCCACCGTCCCAACGGCGTCCGAAGAGACCGTCGCGGCAACCGCCGTCGACGAGCCCGCCAGCTTGACCGAGACCGTGACCGAGCAAGTCGCGGAAGTGGTGGCCGAGGCCGCCGCAGTTGAGGAGGTCGCAGCCCTGGCCGCCGAGGAGGTGGCCCTCGAAGTCGCGGCGGAGGTCGTCGACGCGCCCGCGTCGGTCGACGCGATCGCCGTCGAGGCCGACGCGATCGTCGTCGAGGTCGACGACGCGCCCCCGGCCGGCGAGGTGTTCGAGGAGGTCGTCGCGCCGCGGCGATCGACCGGCCCGGAGCCCACCACGATGGAGGAGCTCCTCGCCGAGCAGGACGCTGACATCCGCAGCTTCAAGCACGGTGACGTCGTCGAAGGGACCGTCGTCCGGATCGACCGCGACGAGATCCTCGTGGACATCGGCGCGAAGAGCGAGGGTGTCGTCTCCAACCGTGAGCTCTTCGGGCGGCACGCAGAGTCGCAGCCCGCGCTGGCCATCGGCGATGTCGTCCTCGTGTACGTCCTCCAGCCGGAATCGCAGGAGGGCCATGCGGTCCTCTCGCTCCGCCGCGCCGGCCTCGAGCGCAAGTGGCGCGCGATGCAGGAGCAGTTCGAGACGGGCGCGATCATCGAGGGCCCGGTCATCGACCACAACAAGGGCGGCCTCATCGTCGATTGCGGCATTCGGGGCTTCGTCCCGATCAGCCAGATCGTCGACTTCCCGCGCCGGCCCCAGAACGACCAGCCGCGCGATGCCGCCCAGGAGATCGCGGAGAAGCTCCAGCCGTACGTCGGTCGCAAGCTCCGCCTCAAGATCCTCGAGGTCAACCGGAAGGCGAACCGCCTCATCCTGTCCGAAAAGGTCGCCCTCTACGAGGAGCGCCGCGAGAAGCGGGACGAGCTGTTCAGCAGCCTCCAGGTCGGACAGAAGGTCTCCGGCACCGTCCGCTCGATCGCGCCGTTCGGGGTCTTCATCGACCTCGGTGGCATCGACGGCCTCGTCCACAAGAGCGAGCTCTCGTGGAACAAGGTGAACAACCCCGAGGCCGGGTACAAGGTCGGGGACACCGTCGAGGCCGAGGTCATCGACATCAACCACGAGCGCGGCCGGATCAGCCTCTCGATCCGCCGGCTGCAGCCCGACCCGTGGCACTCGACGGTCGCCGACTTCAAGGTCGGGGACATCATCGAGGGCACGGTGACGAAGCTCGTCAACTTCGGCGCGTTCGTCCGCGTCCGCGACGGGCTCGAGGGCCTCATCCACATCAGCGAGCTCTCGCACCAGCGCGTGGCCCATCCGGGTGACGTCGTCCGCGAGGGCCAGACGATCAACCTGAAGATCATCAGCCTCGACTCCGAGCGCCATCGCCTCGGCCTCAGCCTGAAGCAGGCGGAGGAGCCGCCGGCCCGGCCGGCGCCCGAGGCCGTGTCTCGACCCCGACGCTCGCGCGACGATCGCGGCTACTCGATGGCGGATGCCGTCCAGGAGCCCGAGGGCGGGATCGACAACACCCTCGCGTCCGCGTTCGCGCAGGTCCGGCAGGCACTTGCCGCGAACGGGATCGCCGATGTGGCGGTCGAGGTCGCGGCAGTCGCCGAAGTCGCCGCCGAGGATGCCGAGGAGACCGCCGAGAGTGCCGCCGCCGCCGCCGAGGTCGCGGAGGACGTGGCGCTGGACATCGCCGTCGATGCGGCCCTCTCCGAGGAGATCGCGGTCGTTGCCGTGATCGTCGCGGAGGATGCCGAAGAGGTCGCCGAGAGTGCCGTCGCTGCCGCCGAGGTCGCGGAGGACGTGGCGACGGACATCGCCGTCGATGCGGCCCTCTCCGAGGAGATCGCGGCCGTCGTCGAGGCAGAGGCCGTCGTGGCGGTGGCCGATGCCACAGCGAAGGAGTCGCTCGCGGAGGCGGCGGTCGCCATCGCGGCCGCAGCCGATGAGGTCGCCGTCGAGGCGATCCGTGACCCGTCGGTCTCAGACGTGGAGGTCGATGAGGCCATCGATGCCGCGCTCGAGGCCGAGGAGATCGCCGAGGAAGTGGTGGCCGAGGCCGCCG
The DNA here is from genome assembly GCA_037147135.1 of Chloroflexota bacterium. Taxonomy (GTDB): domain Bacteria; phylum Chloroflexota; class Limnocylindria; order Limnocylindrales; family CSP1-4; genus CAIYQJ01. Next base: position 7,075 of record JBAWVU010000053.1, on the reverse strand, counting down.
CAGCCGATGAGGTCGCCGAGGAGCTCGTCGAAGAGGCGATCGTCGCCGAGGTGATCGCGGAGGTCGTCGACGCCGACGCGGCCGACGCGGCCTCCGAGGCCGTCGTCGCGGAGGAGGTCGCCGAGGAAGCGGCCTTCGAGGCCGAGATCGCCGAGGAGGTCGCCGTGGAGGCGGTCGTCGAGGCGGTCGTGGCGGAGGAGATCGCCGAGATCGCCGAGGAGGTCGCCGTGGAGGCGGTCGTCGAGGCGGTGGAGTCGGAGTCGGCTCCCGCCAAGGGCTGATCCACGGGCGGACCGCCCGATCGACACAGGGGCCAGGGCCCGCCGGCGAAGGTCGGCGGGCCCTGGCGATTCCGGCCTCCGCCATCGTCCGGGATGTGCTGGTCGGTCCTTCGGGCGGGGCATGCTAGCATGGCTTCAGCGCCGGGTCCGGCGCTCCCAACAGAACGGACGTTCGGCTCCATGGACAGGTTCGACAAGTTCACGGATCGCGCGCGCAAGGTCCTCACGCTGGCGCAGGACGAGGCGCAGCGGTTCAACCACAACTACATCGGCACGGAGCACCTGCTCCTCGGCCTCGTGCGCGAGGGCGAGGGCGTGGCCGCGCGCGTGCTCGAGAACATGAACGTCGAGCTGCCCAAGGTCCGGACGGCGGTCGAGTTCATCATCGGGCGGGGCGACCGGCCCGTGGTCGGCGAGGTCGGGCTCACGCCGCGCGCCAAGCGGGTGATCGAGCTCGCGATCGACGAGGCCCGCCGGCTCGGCCACAACTACATCGGGACGGAACACCTGCTCCTCGGCCTCGTGCGTGAGGGCGAGGGGATCGCCGCGGGCGTGCTCGAGTCGCTCGGAGTGAACCTGGACAAGGTCCGCCACGAGGTGATCCGCGTCCTCTCGCAGTCCTCCGCGGCGGGTCCCGTCCAGGAGTCGAAGCGGGCGAGCAGGACTCCCACGGTCGACCAGCTCGGCATCAACCTCACCGAGGCGGCGCGCGCCGGCAAGCTGGATCCCGTCATCGGGCGCGAGAAGGAGATCGAGCGGGTCATCCAGATCCTCAGTCGCCGCACGAAGAACAATCCGGCGCTCATCGGTGAGCCAGGGGTCGGCAAGACCGCGATCGCCGAGGGACTCGCCCACCGGATCGTCTCCGGCGACGTCCCGGAGACGCTCGCGAGCAAGCGCGTCCTCACCCTCGACATCGGGTCGCTCGTGGCGGGCACCAAGTACCGCGGCGAGTTCGAGGAGCGGCTCAAGAAGATCATCGAGGAGCTTCGCTCGACGAACGACGCGATCCTCTTCATCGACGAGCTTCACACGCTCGTCGGCGCCGGCGCGGCGGAGGGCGCGATCGATGCCGCGAACATCCTCAAGCCGCCGCTCGCGCGTGGCGAGCTCCAGTGCATCGGCGCGACGACGCTCGACGAGTACCGGAAGTACATCGAGCGCGACGCGGCCCTCGAGCGGCGGTTCCAGCCCGTCATGGTCGATGAGCCCACGCTCGAGCAGACGGTGGAGATCCTCCGGGGGATCAAGGAGCGCTACGAGCAGCACCACAAGGTCGTGATCACGGAGGAGGCGATCCAGGCGGCCGCCGACCTCTCGGTCCGCTACATCACGGACCGCCACCTGCCGGACAAGGCCATCGACCTCATCGACGAGGCGGCGGCCCGCGTCCGTCTCCGCTACTCCTCCGCGCCACCCCCGGTGCGCGAGGCGCAGAAGGAGCTCGAGCGCGTCGTCCGCGACAGGGAAGCCGCGATCAACGCACAGGAGCACGAGGAGGCCGCGGCCCTGCGCGAACGGGAGGCCGAGGTCAAGGCCCAGGTGGACGAGCTGCGCAAGGAGTGGCAGGACTCGGTCGCCGCCGCGCAGCCCACGGTCGACGGCGAGGAGATCGCCCACGTCGTGTCGATGTGGACCGGGATCCCCGTCATGCGGATCGCCCTGGAGGAGTCCGAGCGGCTCCTCAACATGGAGGGATCCCTCCATGGCCGCGTCGTCGGCCAGCAGGAGGCGATCGAGACCGTCTCGCGCGCCGTCCGCCGGGCCCGCGCCGGGCTCAAGGATCCCAAGCGACCGATCGGCTCGTTCATCTTCCTCGGGCCGACCGGCGTCGGGAAGACCGAGCTCGCCAAGGCGCTCGCCGAGTTCATGTTCGGCTCCGAGGACAAGCTCATCAAGATCGACATGAGCGAGTTCATGGAGCGCCACAACGTGAGCCGGCTCGTGGGCGCGCCTCCCGGCTACGTCGGGTTCGACGAGGGCGGCCAGCTCACCGAGGCCGTCCGGCGCAAGAGCTACGCGGTCATCCTGCTCGACGAGGTCGAGAAGGCGCATCCGGAGGTCTTCAACATCCTCCTCCAGATCCTCGAGGATGGGCAGCTGACGGATGCGAAGGGCCGCCGGGTCGACTTCCGGAACACGATCATCATCATGACGTCCAACCTCGGCGCGAAGCAGCTCCAGACCAACTCCGCGCTCGGCTTCCGCCCGATCGGCGAGACGGAAGAGGCGCGCTCGCAGATCAGCTACGAGCTCATGCGCGAGAAGATCACCGACGAGCTCAAGCGGTCATTCCGCCCGGAGTTCCTCAACCGGATCGATGCGACGGTCGTCTTCCGCCCGCTCACCGTCGAGGAGATCCGCCAGATCGTCGACCTCATGCTCGCCCGCGTCCGCGACCAGCTGCGGGCGCAGCAGGTGTCGCTCGAGGTGACGCAGGACGCGAAGGACCACATCATCAAGCTCGGCTACGACGTCGCCTACGGTGCACGGCCCCTGCGGCGCGTCATCCAGAACATGGTCGAGGACCCGCTCGCCGAACAGCTCCTGCTGGGTCGGTACAAGCCGGGCGATACGGTGGTGGTCGACAAGGACCCCGAGGCCGGGCTCTCGCTCCACGCGGCGGACGAGAAGATGCCGGTCGAGGCGCGCTAGCGCGCGCCGGCGCGACCCCCGATGGCGCGGCCGCAGAGCCGCTACGTGTGCCAGGCCTGCGGCGCGGAGCACCTCCGATGGGAGGGCCAGTGCCGCACCTGCGGCGAGTGGAACTCTCTCGTCGAGACGATCGTCTCCACGGAGCGCGAGCGTCGCCCCGCCTCGAGCAGCCGCACCGGTGCCGCGCCGGTCGCGCTCGGCGCGGTCCCCGACGGGGACAGCCCGCGCCTCCCGATGGGGATCGGCGAGCTCGACCGCGTCCTCGGCGGCGGCCTCGTCGCCGGGTCGCTCGTCCTCGTCGGCGGGGAGCCCGGGATCGGGAAGTCGACCCTCCTGCTGCAGGCGGCGGCCGCCGTCGTGGCCCGTGGCGGCACCGTCCTCTATGCGTCCGGTGAGGAGTCGGCCGCCCAGGTGAGGCTCCGGGCGGAGCGCCTCGGGCTCCTCTCCGGCCCCGCCGCCACCGCCATCCACGTCCTCGCCGAGCGCGACGTCGGGCGGATCGTGGAGGCGGCGCGCGGCGCGTCCCCGACGGTGCTCGTCGTCGACTCGATCCAGACCGCGACGGTCGACGACCTCGAGGGGCCGGCCGGGAGCGTCGGGCAGGTCCGGGAGTCGGCGGACCGGCTCAAGGAGCTCGCCAAGGGCGAGGGGATCGCGGTCGTCCTCGTGGGCCACGTGACGAAGGAAGGCAGCCTCGCTGGCCCCAAGACGCTCGAGCACCTCGTCGACGCCGTGCTCACGCTCGAGGGCGAGCGATACGCCGCGCTGCGGCTGCTCCGCTCGACGAAGAACCGCTTCGGGTCCACCGACGAGGTGGGCGTCTTCGAGATGGGCGAGCACGGACTCGCCGAAGTCGCCGACCCGGCCCGCGCGTTCCTCGCCGAGCACGAGGAGCCGGCGCCCGGCAGCGTGGTCGCTCCGACCCTCGAGGGGACGCGACCGCTCCTCGTCGAGGTCCAGGCGCTCGTGGCGCCGGGCGGCTACGGGACGCAGCGGCGGACCGCGTCGGGGATCGACCCCAACCGGCTCGCGCTCCTCGTCGCGGTGCTCGGGCGACGCGCCGGCGTCGGCCTGGGGACGCACGACGTGTACGTGAGCCTCGCCGGGGGCCTGCGGGTCGAGGAGCCGGCCATCGACCTCGCCATCGCGGCCGCGCTCGCGTCGTCGCTGCGGGACCGGCCGGTCGCGCAGGGGACGGTCGCCATCGGCGAGGTGGGGCTCCTCGGGGAGCTGCGGCCGGTCGCGGGCCTCGAGCGGCGGCTGCGCGAGGCGGCGCGGCTCGGCTACTCGCGCGCGGTCGTGCCGCGCGGCGGCGGTCGCGGATCGGTGCCGGATGTCCCGGGCATCGACGTCGTGCCGGCCGGCGGTCTCCGCGAAGCGCTCGAGCGGTTGCTCGGCACCGATCTCCCCGGCTCCGGCGCCCCCGGACAGGGCGCCCGGCGCAGCGTCGCGGAGGGCGCCGGCGGTCATGGCGGTGGCCGGTGAGCGATGCTAGGCTGACCCTCGTCCCACCGGGCGTGCCCGGCCATGTGTCCACGTCCTCGGGGTCGACGACCGTCCCGTGATCCGCCTCATCCGAATCCTCGGCGCAGCCCTCGGCGTCCTCCTCGGGCTCACGCTCGTCTCGACCGGCTTCTTCACGGACCAGCCCTACGCGGGCGCCCTCGTCGCCGGCTGGGTGGTGGCGTGGGCGGTGATCGGCTTCGCGATCTTCCCGTACCTGACGGTCGTCCCGGCGGGCTGGCTCGTCCGCGAGGTCCAGGACCTGTCGACGGCGGAGTTCGTCACCGCGGTCATCGGCCTCCTCGTCGGCCTCCTCATGGGGCTCCTCCTCGGGATCCCGCTCTCCGCGCTCCCGGCGCCGGCCGGGGTGCTGATGCCCCTCGGGGTCTCGATCGCCCTGGGGCTCGGCATGTGCGGGCTCACGGTGGCGAAGCGCCATGACCTCGTCGCCACCGCCGAGGCGGTCGGGCTCGTCCGCCGCCACGACGATGCCGCGGCCGAGCGAGCCGCGGAAGGCCCGGCGATCGTCGTCGACACGAGCGTGATCATCGACGGCCGGATCGCCGACATCGTCGAGGCGGGGTTCCTCTACGGGCGGCTCGTCATCTCCAGCGCGGTGCTCGACGAGCTGCAGCGCATCGCGGACAGTCCGGACACGCTCCGGCGCAACCGCGGAAGGCGCGGCCTCGACATGCTCGCCCGCCTCCGCAAGGAGTCGCTGACGCCCGTCGAGATCGTCGACGACGCGTTCCCCGCGATCGCCGAGGTGGACCAGAAGCTCGTCGCGCTCGCGGCGTCGCGGGACCGGCTCATCCTCACCAACGACTTCAACCTCAACCGCGTGGCGGAGCTCCAGGGCCTCCGCGTGCTCAACGTGAACAGCCTCGCGAACGCGGTGAAGCCGGCCGTCCTCCCCGGCGAGGAGCTCCGCGTGCGCGTGATCCAGGAGGGCAAGGAGTCCGGCCAGGGCGTCGGGTTCCTCGACGACGGGACCATGATCGTCGTCGAGGGCGGCGCGCGACTCATCGATCGTGATGTCGACGTCGCGGTCACCCGGGTGCTCCAGACGGTCGCCGGCCGGATGATCTTCGCGCAGCCCCGTGTCGATTGACCGTGGGGGCACGGGCGACGCCATCGCAGCGTCCATCCCGACGGCCCGAGCCGACGTCGTCGCGTCGTCCGAGCCGACATCCCGGGCCGACGCCGTCGTCGTCGCCGGCGGCGAGAGCCGGCGGATGGCGGGGATCGACAAGCTCGCCACGGCCGTCGGCGGGCGGCCGCTCCTCGCGTGGACCCTCGACGCGATCGCCGCGGCGGACGTCGTCGAGCGCATCGTCCTGGTCGCGGCACCCGCGCTGGTTGACGCGATGGCGGCCTGCGGCCCTCTCCCGTCGAAGGTGGCCGCGGTGGTCGGCGGCGGGAGGCGCCGCCAGGAATCGGTGGCCGCCGGGATCGCGGCGCTCGACGCTCTCGACGCGGACGCGGGCCGCCCCCGGGATCCGGACCGCGTCGTCCTCGTCCATGACGGCGCCCGGCCGATCGTCTCCGGGGCGCTCGTGGCACGCGTCGCGGACGCCGCGGCCCGTACCGGCGCGGCGATCCCCGTCATGCCCGTGGCGGAGACGCTGAAGCGGATCGACGGGGTGCGTGTCGTGGAGACCGTGGACCGGGCCCCGCTCGCCGCCGCGCAGACGCCCCAGGGGGTCCGCCGCGGCATCCTCGCGGCCGCGTACGAGCGTTTCGACCCGACGGGCCTGGGATCGTGGACGGACGAGGCCGCCCTCCTCGAGGCGTGTAGCATCGTGGTCCACGTCGTGCCCGGGGAGGCAGCGAACATCAAGGTGACGTATCCGGACGACCTCGCGCGGGTCGCGGCGACCATCCATGACCGCTCCGGCGCCGCCTCGCCCTCCAGCATGGTCGGTGCCCCTCCGACCATGCGCGTCGGGTTCGGCGAGGACGCGCACGCGTTCGGGCCGGGCGGTCCGCTCATGCTCGGCGGCGTCGAGATCTCCGGCGCCCCTCGGCTCCACGGTCATTCCGACGGCGACGTCGCGCTCCATGCCGTCGCGGATGCGCTCCTCGGAGCGGCCGGCCTGGGTGACCTTGGTCGGCTCTTCCCGGCCGGGCCGGCGACGCCGCGCGGCATCGCGAGCGAGCAGCTCGTCCGCTCAGTCGTCGAGCGCGTCGCGGAGGCGGGGTGGGTGCCGGCCGGCCTCGACCTGACGATCGTCGGGGCACGGCCGCGCCTGGCCGCCGCGCTGCCCGGCGTCGCGTCGAGCATCGCCGACATGATCGGGCTGCCGCCCGCCCGAGTGAACGTGAAGGCGTCGACCGGGAACCTCATCGGGCCCGAGGGCGCCGGGCGCGCCATGGCCGCCCGCGCCGTCCGGTCTCGCGGCCTGCACCGCTGAGGCTGGGCCGCGCCCACGCTGCTCGAGCTCGGCATCGCGGAAGGCGACGTGCTCGAGCGGATGCACGCGGGCATCCGGGCGGGGCTGGTGGTCGACGCGCCCGAGGCGCGGTGGGTGGTGCGCCGGCTGGCGGAGCTGCTGGAATGGGAGCCGCTGGCGCATCCGGCGGACGATGCCTCCCCTCCGGCGCAGGACCAGGGTCGCGGTCCATCAGCCGCGATC